>DASWQB010000403.1:0-1966 GCA_036398335.1 Afipia sp.
GCGTGCCGCCGACATCGGCGGCGAGAAAGGTGCTCGGCGCATCGCGCGTCACATCCTTTCCGGCTAGCTGGACCTGTGCGACCCCACGCCTTTCCATGCCCCGTCCCCTTTCGAGCCCCCGCATAGTTGCGGACCTTACCCCCATTGCAGGCCGATTCTTACGACCGTATGACAACGATGTCAATAGATGTCTGAAGGATTCGTCCGCAGACACGCGTGGCCAGCGAAGCGTGGTGGGGTAACGGCAATTGCGTGGTGGAGGACCGGAATTGTCTCTGCGATCAGCGGTTTGGATCGCACCGAACGACAGCGGCGATGGCTCTCGAGGCCGCATCGCGCAAACTCGCCCGGCGCGCATTTGCGAATTGGTATGGTCGCTGTAATTGGTTACTTATAGGTATCGTGACAACGAATGGACGGAAATGCGCCGCGGATCCCAGGAAATTAATCTAATTGTTGATAAATAAAGTTTTTTTCAGCTTTTCGAGGCGTGTCGTGCGGTCATCTGCGGCGATTCTAGCGGCGCGCATTGACATGATCTTTCTAACACCATAACAATCGATGCATCCCGGATCGGTCCAGGCACATCCGGGGCGATAGGCCAGCGGTGACTTGCGTTCCACGGGCGGGAAGGGGCCGGGGGACGCTACCTCGAGGGGCGGGCGAGGGGGTCGGATATACGTGGTGAACAGGGTGCTTCCAGGCGGTTCCGTCGTTGGAACGGATGGCTTGTGCGCGCTGTGGAGGCTTGCTGGTTGGGAAGCCGGATCCATGGGTAGCGCTGGCGTGTCGGTGACGTCGTAGTGCCGATCAGCCATCAACCAGGATAGCCCTCATGCCACAGGTCGCTCGTTCCCGCTCGTGTTGCGGTTCCCCGTCCCTGCTTGCCACCGCCATCTGCATCGGCTTGCTCAGTGCCAGTGCACAGGCCCAGCAGGCCGCCGCCGACTCCGCGTCGATCCCGCAGTTGGACGCTTTTACCGTTACCAGCTCCTACCAGAAGAGCCTGATCACCGCGCTGGACAAAAAGCGCGACGACATCCGCATGACCGACGGTATTTCGTCGGAAGACATCGGCAAGTTCCCGGCTGAGAACATCGCCGAGGCGATCCAGCGCATCCCCGGCGTGCAGATCGCCAGCATCAACGGGCGCGGCTCGACCATCAGCATCCGGGGCCTCGGGCCGCAATACGCGCTGACCACGATCAACGGGCAGACCTTCAAGAGCGCGGACTTCACCGACGGCTTTCGCTACGACATCATCCAGCCCGAACTGGCGGCCGGCATCCAGGTGATCAAGTCGCCCACCGCCGACATGGATGCCGGTGGGCTGTCGGGCACCGTCAACATCGACACGATCAAGCCGCTGGACTACAAGCAACGCAAGCTGATCGTGTCGGCGACCGGGCAGTATTCGGATTCGGTCGATGGCGGCGATCCGACTCCGAAGGCGGTGTTCAGCTACATCGACCAGTTCCAGGTCGGCGACGGAAAACTGGGGCTGTTCCTCAATGCCGGCCATCAGAAGCTGGAGGACCGCGCCGACTACTTCTGGATCGATCGTTGGGGCAACGGCAGTTACGAGGGCGAGTCGGTGGTCATGCCCACGCGCACGCGCTATCGCCGCATCGATCGCGAGACCGAACGCAGCATGTTCAACGCGGCATTGCAGTGGCAGCCCCGCGACGATCTGGAAATGGGATTGACCGCGATCTACTCCAAGGACAAGACCCGCAACGACATCAAGCAGCAGGTATTCCTGCTCAGTTCCGGCAGCCAGACGGTGCAGGCCGCCGACAACGGCTACGCCACCGGGGTGCTGGCCGAGAACTACACCATGGAGAACAACCGCCAGTTCGAGAACCATGACTGGGTATCGCAAATGGTGAGCTACAACTTCAAGTGGACGCCGGCCGACTGGACCCTGACCGGTGCGCTGAATCACACGATCGGCAAGACCGACGAA
>DASWQB010000404.1:0-14574 GCA_036398335.1 Afipia sp.
GCCGCCGAAATCTGACGCCCATGCCGAGTTGCTGCGCGGCAAACTCAGGGCCATCGGCGGACATGCCACGCTGCTGCGCGCCAGCGAGGACATCCGTGCCTCGCTCGATGTCTTCCATCCGCAGGCGCCCGGCGTCGCCGCGCTCAGCCAGCGCGTCAAAGACAGCTTCGATCCGCGCAATATCCTCAACCGTGGCCGCATGGTGCGGGCATGACTTGGACAAGAAAGACCCGGAAAAGTGGACGCCGGTTTTTCGATAAGGTCATGCTCAGACGAGCGAGCATGACCCGGAAAAGTGGGCACCGGTTTTCCGATAAGGTCATGCTCAGACAAACGGACAAGTCATGAAAACCGAATTCTCCCTCGCCCAGCTCGCCGATCCGGACATTCAGGAGGCCGACAAGATCCTGCGCGCCTGCGTGCATTGCGGATTTTGTACGGCGACATGCCCGACCTATGTGCTGCTCGGCGACGAGCTGGATAGCCCGCGCGGGCGCATCTATCTCATCAAGGACATGCTGGAGAACGACCGCAAACCGACGGGCGAGGTGGTCAAGCATATCGACCGCTGCCTGTCGTGCCTATCCTGCATGACCACGTGCCCCTCGGGCGTGAACTACATGCATCTCGTCGATCAGGCGCGGGTGCGGGTGGAGGAGGGCTATTCCCGTCCGCTGCTCGACCGCGCGGTGCGCGCGATTCTGGCCTTCGTGCTGCCGCGCCCGGACCTGTTCCGGTTCAGCATGATCGCGGCGCGGCTGGCCAGGCCGCTGGCGTTCCTGCTGCCGTCTCCGTCCGCCAAAACCGACGTGACCCCCACGGTGTTCGACCGGCTGCGGGCGATGCTGGCGCTGGCGCCGATCGAATTGCCGGCGCGCGGGCCCGCCGGCGGCACGGTGTTTCCCGCGCAGGGCACGCGGCGCGGAAGAGTCGCGCTGCTGCAAGGTTGCGCGCAGCAGGTTTTGTCTCCCGGCATCAATCAGGCCGCGATCCGGCTGCTGACCCGGCAGGGCATCGAGGTCACTCTGGTTGCGGACGAACAATGCTGCGGCTCGCTGACGCATCACATGGGCGCCGACCATGACGCGCTGGCGCGTGCCCGCTCCAATATCGACGTCTGGACCAATGAGGCCGACCGCCACGGTCTCGATGCCATCCTGGTCACGACGTCGGGCTGCGGCACCACCATCAAGGACTACGGCTATCTGTTTCGCGAGGACGCGGCCTATGCGGCGAAGGCGGCGCGCGTCTCCAGCCTTGCGAAGGACATCACCGAATACGTCGCGGGTCTGGATGTCGCCTGGCCGCAGCAGCGCAGCGACATCGTGGTCGCCTATCACTCCGCATGTTCGTTGCAGCACGGACAGAAAATCACGCAGCTTCCGAAAGAATTGCTTTCCAAGAGCGGATTCGTGGTGAAAGATGTGCCCGAGAGTCATCTTTGCTGTGGCTCGGCTGGGACCTACAACATTCTCCAGCCCGACATTGCGAAGAGATTGCGCGAGCGAAAGATCGCCAATATCGCGTCGGTCAAACCGGACATTATTTCAGCAGGCAATATTGGGTGTATGATTCAAATCGGTTCGATTCGAAATGTCGATGGATCGTTCATCCCGGTGGTTCACACCGTCGAATTGCTTGATTGGATGACAGGCGGCCCCCGACCCGAACTTGGTAATACCGTGCTTGGCGAAACCACGAAGAGCCCCCGCATCGGGAGTGCTTGAATGCCGATCGTATCGGCGTAAATAGGAGGTCGATAATGGCTAAGGGTAAAAAGAAGAAGGGTAAGAAGGACAAGAAGCTGAAAAAGCTCGCGCTGAAGAAGGCCGCGAAGAAGTCGGCGAAGAAATCGAAAAAGGCCGCCAAGAAGTCAAAGAAGGCCGCGAAGAAGTCGGCCAAGAAATCGGCAAAAAAATCCGCCAAGAAATCCGCCAAGAAATCCTCGGCGAAAAAGTCGGCCGCAAAGAAGGCCGCCAAGGCACCCGCCAAGAAGGCGGCTCCGCGCAAGGCTGCGAAGAAGCGCGCGCCCAAGGCTGCCGTTGCTCCTGAGCCGGCCGCCGCTCCGGAGCCGGTTTCGGTGTTCTCGCCGTCGTCATGGCTGTCGGGCGGTTCGAGCGACGAGCATAATTCCTGACACCGGTCCCTGACGCCGGTCTGTCCTGAACCGGTTTGATGCCGGTTTTCAGACCAGCCCGCGCCATGCGCGCAGGACTTTCTCTTAAGGCCGCAGCTTTATCGCTGCGGCCTTTGTCTTGGCCGGGTTTGTCTTGTCAGGGTTTGTTTTGGCAGGGTGTCTTGGCGGGTTCTTGGCAGACTTTGTTGGGAGACGAGCTGTGAGGATGCATCGTTGTTCGGACCGCCGGCGTATGACGCCGGCGTTCATTTTGTCCGATCTGATCCGGCCCGAGTCGCGGCCGTTCTTGCGGCGTTATGCAAATGTACATCGTGCAGGCGCGCATTCTGGCGGGATTCGCCCTGCGGGCTCTCAAAAAAAACTCGTAACCGCGCGATTTTTGGATTTTTCCGGTCTTTTCGCCGCCCACTGGAGGAAAATCCCCCCGATTTTCGTTGTCGAAATGCCACACTGCGGCAAAACAGCGTTTAGAACGCTTAAAACGCCTAAAAAGGCGGCATTTGCACGGGTTTTTCGCTTCTCCTTCCGCTAGCATCGCAGCACATTGGCGCCACGAATTGGTTTCGCAGTCGATTAACGCTTGTCATTCCGACCACGGCAATCGCACTGAATTTAACGATGATGGGGATCGTCATGAAGAAAGTAAGTTTCGCAGTTGCTGCGATGGTGGTTACCGGTCTGGGCATGGCCTCAGCCTCGGCAGCCGACCTTCCGAAGAAGTACGTGAAGGCACCGCCGGTTGAAGCCTTCAATCCATGGGATTTCGCTTTTGGTTCGTCCATCGCGAGCGACTACGTGTTCCGCGGCGTCACTCAGTCGAACCACCAGCCTTCGGTGAGCGCTTATTTCGAACCGCGCTACAACTTCACCAAGGACTTGCAGGCTTACGTCGGCACCTCGTTCGAGAGCATCTCGTTCGCGAACCGCGCCGCTGCTGAAGTCGACATTTACGGCGGTATCCGTCCGACCTTCGGCGCTCTCGCGCTCGACTTCGGTGTCTGGGGCTATCTGTATCCAGGTGGAAAGTGCGCCGGCGACGGTCTGTTCGGAACCAGCGGCGTGGCTGCAGGCAATTGCGGCACCGATCCGAGCCAGTTCGCTCTCGCCAACGGCAACTTCTTGAAGAAGGACGTGAGCTTCTACGAAATCTACGCCAAGGGTACTTACACCTTCAACGACAACTTCGCGGTCGGTGCGAGCTACTACTATTCTCCTGACTTCCTGGCCTTCGGCTTCGACAGCAGCTACGCTGGCGTCAACGCCAAGTGGACCACCCCGAGCTTCATGCCTTGGGGCATCGGTTCCTACGTGTCGGGTGAGTACGGCCATCAGTGGCTCGGCACCACGGACGGCTTCTACGGCAATGCCACGCTTAAGGACTACAACACCTGGAACGTCGGTGTCGGCTTCACCAAGTCGGTGTTCACCCTCGACCTTCGCTACTCGGGTACTGACATGAGCAAGCTTGATTGTAACGCGCTGACCAGCGACTGGACTGCGCCTGCCTCCGGCGGCGTCGGCCCGTCGAAGTGGTGCGGTGACACCTTCATCGCCAAGCTCGGTGTTGACCTGACCGCTGCGAGCAACCTGAAGTAAGCTCTTCTCCAAGGGGCTGATTGAGGGCGGCAGAGAAATCTGCCGCCCTTTTTCTTTGTCTGGTCTTCTCTTTGCCGATGGTTTGTTTGCTCGCTTAAGGCTTGCCGGTTCATTGAAGGCTTGCTTGCTCACAGGGCGGACAGTTCGGCTGCCCTCGCCGAGAGGCCCTTTCTTCGTTGCGGATGATGCGATGATCCTGAAACTTCGCCGGACAATCGAAACGCTCCGTGCCCGGACCCGGCGGATTCGTTCTGGCAGGCTGGCTTTGGGTCTGGCAGCGGGAATTGGCGGAGGCCTCGCCATCTCAGCGATGGAATGGCTGTCCTCCCTGTCGGGCTATCCCTTGGCGATCATTCCGTTCGCAACCTCGATCGTGCTGGTGATCGCGATGCCGGAGGCCGAAGCGGCGCAGCCGCGGGCGCTGATCGGCGGCCATCTGCTCTCGACGCTGGTGGGACTTGCGATGGTCAAGCTCACCGGACCGCTTCCCTGGGCGGCCGCCATCGCGGTCGGGCTTGCGATTCTCGTCATGGTGCTGAGCGATACGCTGCACCCGCCAGCCGGGATCGATCCCCTCTTGGTGGTATCGGCCAATCTGTCGTGGCCATTCCTGATCGCGCCGGTGCTGATCGGTGCGCTGCTCCTGACCGCGTTCGCGCTGTTCTGGCACCGCCTCGTCAATCGCCGTGCGTGGCCGGGCCGCTGGCTCTAGCGCCGTCGCCTTGAGCCTGGCCGGAAATGCAGCCAGCGATTCAGGTGCTCTCAAACACCTGGAAAGTGACTCATTATCTCCGTCATGGCCGGAACAAGCCCGGGCATGACGGACCTTGCTGAAAAGCCCCGATTTCATTGCTGCATGTTGAGTCAGACGCTGAGGAGCGAGGCGCGCTCGCACTTCAGGATAACGCCGCCAAGGCCATTTGCGGAGTCATCACCCCACAATTTCCCTGCCGGGTCTGTCTTCACACCGCACCGCCTCCTTGTTCGACGAGCGTGGCCACAGCCCCGGTCTTGACCAGATCGATCCGGCGCTGGTGGAAGGCGTCGAGCGTGGAGCGGTGGCCGATCGAGACGATCGCGGTGTTCGGTAGTTTCTGTTCCAGCAGCTTGTACAGGTCGGCCTCGGCGGTCTCGTCCAGAGAAGCCGTCGCCTCGTCCAGAAACAGATATTGCGGTGCCTGCAACAGCGCGCGCGCGATGCCGAGCCGCTGCTGCTCGCCGAGCGAGAGCATCCGGTTCCAGTGCTCCGTCTCGTTCAGCCGGTCCGCCAGCGCGGCCAGTCCCACCTCGCCCAAGACTTCGCGCAGCCGGGTCTTGTCGAAGGTGCCGCTTTGCGCCGGGTAGGAGATGGCATCGCCAAGCGGTGCGATCGGGAAATACGCCCGCTGCGGCAACAGCAGCAGCGTCGCGTTCTGCGGAATCGACACCGATCCCCCGCCATAGGGCCAGATGCCGGCAATGGCGCGGAACAGCGTCGATTTTCCGGTGCCCGAAGGTCCGGTCAGCAGCACGCGTTCGCCCGCGCGCAGGTCGAAGGTTTTGGAAGAGACCAATGGCACACCGTTCGGAAGCCGTACCAAAAGATCGCGCAGCGCGATGGCGTTCGCGGTCCCGGCAAGCACGTCGATCGCGCCGCCGTTGTTCGGCGTGGCCGCAGCGCTGGCGATCGCGGCCTCGAAACCGTCGAGACGGTTCATGATCGCCTGCCAGTCGGCCAGTTGGCGATAAATGCTGACGAAAAACGACAGCGCGCCCTGAACGCTGAGGAAGGCTTCCGCGGCCTGCATCATGCCGCCGAGCTGGGTGCGGCCCGCGAAATAGGCCGGCGCGACGAGGACATAGGGAAATATCTGGGCGGCCTGATCGTAGCTGTTGGTGAAGGCGCTGAGCTTCTTCGTGCGAGTCATGATCGCGTACCAGTTGGCGATCACGGCGCCGAACCGCTCCAGCAAACGGGCGCGCTCGGCGGGCTCGCCTTTCAGAGATGCGATCTGTTCGGAGTTTTCACGCACGCGAACCAGATTAAAGCGAAAGTCAGCTTCGAATTGCTGCTGCTTGAAATCCAGCGGCACCAGCCGCCAGCCGATCAGATGCGTCAGCCATGTCCCCAGGATCGAGTAGAGCAGGGCGGCCCAGACCAGATAGCCTTGAATATTCAATTCGTGTCCGAACAAATGGAAGGGTGCAGCGTCCGACAGCCCCCACAAGATGACCACGAACGACACCAAAGTGACGATGGAATTCAAAAGTCCGAGCCCGATCCCCAATGTGCGGTCGATGAACATTTTGACGTCATCGCTGATACGCTGATCGGGGTTGTCGGCCTGATCGCCCTTGAGCTGCATGCGGTAATGCGCGGCGCCCGCGTCGAGCCATCTGCCGAGATAGTTTTCCGTCATCCATTTGCGCCAGCGGATTTGCAGCCACTGGTTCAGATAAAGCTGATAGACCGCGATCGCGACCAGGATCGAGCAGATCACGGTGAAGAAAATGATCTCGCGGACGAACCCGTCCCAATCATGCTCTTGCAGCGCGTTGTAGAAACGGTTGCGCCATTGGTTGAGAACGACGCTGATCGCCACCGTTGCAAGCTCGATGACGACCACGGCCGCGAGCAGGATGCGGCCTCCCCATTTGTCCTCGGAACGGAAATACGGAATGGCAATGCGCCATACCGTCGCAAGCGTTGAGAGCAGATTTTTCACTGAACGATGTCTCCGGAGGGAAGCTGGTTGCACTGCAAAAAAATCTCGGCAAGGTTCCGTTCAACTAAAGTTTTAGTGAGGCCCTTCTGCGTCATCTTGTCCCGAGTCACCATTCAATTCTACCATGGGTGCCAATGGCGAGGCCGGGGGGCTTCTCGTTTCGCGGCTTTGAAGGATGAATTTGGTTCGACCAAATGTATCCAATCCGATTCGCCGCCTCTCCCGCTGCCAAGCTTAAGGCTCTGATCCTTCACGCCGGTCAGAGTCGAAATATTGCGTGGGGGAGAAAAATCTAATGTGGAATCAAGTTTATAATCCATTCAACAACGCGGTGCTGTCGACGCTCGCCGCCGCCATACCCGTGGTCTCGCTGCTTGCGATGATCGCGTCAAACAAAGTCAAGGTGCATATCGCCGCGGTTGTCGCGCTCATTATCGCCAACCTCGTTGCGATCTTCCTGTTCACGATGCCGGCCAACATGTCGGTGCGTGCATCGCTTCTCGGCATCGTCACCGGCTTCTTCCCGATCGGCTGGATCATATTGAACGTTATCTTTCTCTACCGCCTGACGGTGGAGAAAGGATTGTTCGAGACGCTGCAAAACCTGATCGGCGGCGTGACCAGGGATCGTCGTTTGCAAATCCTTTTGATTGCGTTCTCGTTCGGCGCCTTCTTCGAAGGCGCTTCCGGCTTCGGCACGCCCGTCGCGGTGACCGGCGCGATCCTGATCGGCCTCGGCTTCTCGCCGCTCGCAGCATCCGGCCTGTCGCTGATCGCCAACACCGCGCCGGTCGCTTTCGGCGCGCTCGGCACCCCGATCGCCGCGTTGTCCAGCGTCACCGGCATCGATGCGTTCACGCTCGGCGCGATGGTCGGCCGTCAGTTGCCGCTGTTTTCGCTGATCGTTCCGTTCTGGGTGGTCTGGGTGTTCGCGGGCTGGAAAGGCATGAAAGAAGTATGGCCTGCCATTCTTGTCACGGCAGTCAGTTTCGCGGCCTCCCAGTTCTTGATCTCGAACTTCGTCAATCCATGGATCGTGGACATCGGTGCATCGCTGATCTCGATGGCGGCCCTGATCTTGTTCCTGAAGATCTGGCAGCCGAAGACGATCTGGACCTCTGCCGCCTTGCGTACGCGCGATGAGTCTGCGGCAACCATGCCGCCGGTAAAGGCAGCCAGCACGGTGAAGCCGACGACAAGCCAGATGTGGGCTGCGCTCACACCCTGGATCATCGTTTGCATCATCCAGCTGATCTGGGGCACCGACCTCTTCAAGAATTCCGTTAATTCCTGGGCGGTCTGGAAGTTTGCGGTGCCCGAGCTCAATAATGCGATCATGAAAGTCGCGCCGATCGTGGCGAAGCCGACGCCGGAATCCGCGGTGTTTGCGTTCACCTGGCTGTCCTACACTGGCACCGGCCTTCTGATCGCAGCCATCATCTCCGGCTTCATCATGGGCTACTCGCCACTTGGGATGATTAAGGAATACGGCCGCACCCTCAAGCTGTGCGCGTACTCGCTGATCACGATCTCGGCGATGCTCGCGATCGGCACCCTGACCCGTCTGTCCGGCATCGACGCGACCCTCGGTCTCGCCTTCGCCGCGACCGGCGTGCTGTATCCGTTCTTCGGCACGTTGCTTGGCTGGCTCGGCGTCGCGCTGACCGGTTCGGACACGGCCTCGAACGTGCTGTTCGGCAATCTGCAGAAGATCACGTCCGAACAGCTTGGCCTGTCGCCGATCCTGATGGCGGCCGCCAACTCGTCCGGCGGCGTCATGGGCAAGATGATCGACGCGCAGTCGATCGTGGTGGCTTCCACCGCGACCAACTGGTACGGGCACGAAGGCACCATCCTGCGCTTCGTGTTCAAGCACTCGATCATTCTGGCCTGTCTGGTCGGTCTGCTGGTGATGCTGCAGGCTTACGTCTATCCGTTCACGGCGATGGTCATCAAGTAAACGAGCCTTCGCGCGAACTCGCACGATTGAAAATCCCCGCGGCACGCCGCGGGGATTTTTGTTTGTGGAATGGTTCCATCCTGCACCATTCGCCGCATGACGCGAACGCGACATAAAACGGAAATATTCCCACTGGAGTGTTTTCCAGCGAAGCGGGTCCCGGTTCGCGTGAGGAAATCACCACAAAATAAAGAGTGAGCGGCAAGGCGCCCTGATGAAAATTGCGGCGCAAAAGTCTCTGGCCATCGCCAGTCCGCTTACGTAAAACGTCGCGCGGGACCTCGCAGCCGTACGCGATGGTTCCCGCTTGAGTGTCTTCATCATCGAAAGTGACGTCATGGTTGTACGACGGGTTTCGTTTGCGTCTTTGCCATTTGTTCTTGCGGGATTTGTTGTGGTGACAGGCGCTCTGCCCGCACGCGCGGCCGAATTCCCGTTCGGTTTCGAAATGCGTCTGGAAGCGCCGCCGCAGCCGGGATCGAAACGGATTCCGACCATCGAGGTTGGCGATAATGGCGAAGCGCAGCTTGATCTGTGGTGCAAGAGCGGGCGCGGCCAGTTCTCGATCGCCAACAACACCGTGATCTTCATGGCTGGCACATTGGACGACACGTCGTGCACGCCGGCCTCGGCGCAGGCCGACGACGCGCTGTTGCGCGCGCTCGGCGAGGCCGCGACATGGTCGCGTCAGGGCGATTTCGTCTCGTTCGCCGGTCCGGCCACGCTGCGCTTTCGCATCAATACGAATTGACGAGTTGATCGGGACTTTAGCGTGTCCCGGACGCGATGCAGCGCGTCAGCGGTGCATCGCAGAGCCGGGACCTTCACGATCCCGGAGCGGTCCGGGTTCAGCAGCGCACCACTTCGCGATGCGCTGCGCCCGGGACACCCGCAACAAGCCTTACCCCTCGCGCAGAATCATGTCCGCGCATTCGCCGGCAGCCTGGATCGCGCCGGTATAACCGCCATATCCGGCATAGGCGGATGCGAGATAAAGTCCCGGCACTGTCGTGGCGGGTGAGCGCGGCTGTTCTCCGGTACGGGGAGGCGTCGGCGCAAAGCCATAGACCGCGCCGTGCGGCGCGCCGAGATATTGCTGCACGGACAGCGCGGTGTTGAAGGATGAGGCCATCACGGCGCCTGCCAGTCCCGGATAATGGCCGTCGAGATAGGTGACGATGGCGCGCTGCCAGCGCGCGCGTTTGGCGCGGTAAGCTTCCTGATCCATGCCGCTCCAGTTCGCGATGCGATCCGGCGCCGTAATGTACAGCACATAAGGCGGGGCGGGCACGCCGGAATCGATTGCGGCATAATCGGCGATCGCCAGCGGCGGCATCCGCTCTCCCGGCTCGTTCGCCAGCAACGACGCGGCCTGCGCGTAATCGCTCAGCGATGTCATCCAGTCCGGCAGCAATTGCGTCGAATAGCTGGTGAAGCCGAATTCGCGCGGCGGCCTCGACAATCCAAGCGTGAGCGCGAACAGTGAAATCGATGGCGTCCGGTTCTTGTCATGATCGGTCAGTGTTTTGGCCGCATCCTGCGGCAGCATCGACGCAAGCGTGGAGGGCGCGGCATTGCCGATCACCCGCGCGGTCTGCACGGTTTGCGGATCGCTGCCGTCCTTGGCGGTGTGGGTGACGCGCGCGGCGCGGCCATTGGCATCGAGATCGATCGCGGTGACGACGCGGCGCAAAACGACACTGCTTCCTTCCGACTTGATGACGATGCGGGCCAGCGCGCTGGAGAGCCGCTGCGATCCGTTCTGCACATAGCGGCCGCCGCTCAGGAAATAACCGCCCTGCGCGGCGGCGAAAAACGGCCACGACAGCGTCGCCGGATCGTCGTGGTAATACGACAGATTGGCGGCGAGCGCGCATTTCACGGCTTCATGATCGCCGAAGGTGTTTTGCAGCTTGTCTGCCAGCGACAGATTCCGCTCGCCCGACAGCGTTTCCCCGCTCCCAGCCAGCGAGCCCGCAAGCGTGATTTGCTCCATCTCGCCGAGCAGCGCGGCGATCGCGTCCGCATCGCCCGGGAATCGCGCGCTCAAGGCCTCGCGCGCCTTGGCGAAATTGTCGGGCACGCTCAGCGGCGCGCCAACCGGCCCGCCGCGCACCTGATAGAACGCGCCGGCCGGCACCCATGTGAGGGCATCGAGCACGCCCGCGCGCTTGAGGATGTCGTGCTTGGGATCGCGCGGGTCGTTCGGGTCGCTGGTTTCGTGCAGCGAGCCTTCGACGAACAGATCGCCGACCTTGTAGCTCGACGCCGCGCCGCCGACCGAATTGCTTTTCTCGATCACCAGCACCTTGCGCCCGGCACGCGCCAGCAGCGCGCCGGTGGTCAGGCCGCCGAGGCCCGACCCGATGATAACGGTATCGTATGTCGTCATGCGTTGCCGGATTCCGGGTTCGAGGTTGGCATTATGTTTAGGTATCCTGGCTCGTTTTGCCCCTCTCCACTCGCGGGAGAGGGTGCTGAGCTGCAAGGCCGGGAAGCGGGTGAGCGGGAGATGACGCCGGTCCGCAATTTCCCTCACCCGGCTTCGCGCTAGCGCTCGAACCCACCCTCTCCCACGAGGGGAGAGGGGAAGAAGAAAATTTTCGGTGGCTTACGTTCACGGCAGCCAGTTATTTCCATGACGACTTGTCGGTGCTCCAGCGCACGCCTTTCAATTCGGCTGCCAGCGCGCGGACGATTTCATCGTCCTCATTGAACGAACCTTCTTCGTCATTGGATGCGGAATCGCTGAGTTCCAGATGCGGGCCGGCGCTTTCATCCTTTGTCGCGGTCGAAAGCGTGCCGAGCCACAGGATCAGCCTGTCCGATGCGCCGGGTTTTTCCGGACCGACCAGCGCCGTCACCTCCAGCGTGTCGGTGAGGCCGAGCGCGGGCACTGTCGTGTTCGGACGCTTCAGCGTCACCGTCAGTTCGCCCGTGGTGTCGTTCCATGCCGAGGAGACCGGCGTGGCCGAATAAATCTTGGCCGCGACATTCGAGACGGCTGCCGCGAGCTTGTCCCTGCTCAGTTTGCCGCCGCTGCTCCAGTCGCTGGCGGAGATGCGGATCGCGCGTTCGATCTCATACGAGCCCGTGGTCCAGCCCGCGGCGATAACGCCGGGCGCGGATTTCAGCTTGGCGATCAGCGCACCGGAGCGCATCGGATCGACAAAGAAGCGCACGATCTGCGCGCCGCTGCGTAGCGCGATGCAATCGGCCGCGATGCTGTCGAGCGCCACCTGCACGTTTTCGCTCTTGAGGTTCTTGACCAGCTCGACAAAATTCTCGCGCTTCACCTTCACCGCGAGCGCCTGCGGCGACACTTCGGTGAAGTCGGCGGGCTTTTCGGTGATGTTGTCGTCGGTGGATTGCGATTGCGCGAATTCCTTCGCGTCGGATTCGGCGTTATCGGTCGAAGACACCAAAAACGGTTTGCCGCCGATTGTGATCTTGCCGTCGAAATTGATCGACTTGCCAAGGTCCTTGCGGTTGAGAACCACCGTGACCGGGGCCTTGTCGTCGATGCTGGTGCCGTTGCCGCTCAATTTGTCGCCATCCGCGCTCAGATCGACGACGAAACGGTCCTTGCGATCTGAGGCGAGCGCGACCGAGTAGCAGACGTCGAGCTGCGCGGAAAGCGTCTTGCCGCCCTGCCGGGTTTCTCTCATGAACGCATCCACCGGCAGGTCGCCGAGAATGTCGCCGAGCGACAAGAAATAATGGGTGTTCGGCTCGCCGGCCTTCTCGGAAGGCTTGTCCGTCGCTTTGTCCGAGCCTTTGGACTGCGCCAAAGCGAGCGATCCTGCGGAAAGTGCGAGGAAAAGGGCTGTGAAGCAGACGGTCGATGCGCGCATGCTGAGAGGTCCCGGGCTGAATGGGTGCGGCCGTGGATACGCCATGGATACGTACAGATATGGATACGTACGGGTGAATAAAGCGCGCGGACCATAAAAGAAACGCGGATAAAAGTCGCGTTCATAAAAGAGCAAAAAAGCCGCCCCAAATGAACTTTGGGACGGCTTTTCGTTTCGCTTTTGCTGAGGGATCAGCGGGCTTAGAAGCCCATGCCGCCCATACCGCCCATTCCACCCATGCCGCCGCCACCCGGCATCGGCGGAGCGGCCTCCTTCGGCAGTTCGGCGACCATCGCCTCGGTCGTTACCAGAAGACCGGCGACGGAGGCCGCGTCCTGCAGAGCGGTGCGAACGACCTTGGCCGGATCGATGATGCCCTTGGCGACCATGTCGACATATTCCTCATTCTGGGCGTCGAAGCCGTAGGTCTCGCTCTTGTTCTCGAGAACCTTGCCGACCACGATCGAGCCTTCGACGCCGGCGTTTTCCGCGATCTGGCGGATCGGGGCTTCCAGCGCCTTGAGCACGATGTTGATACCGGCCTGCACGTCGGAATTGTCGTTGTGAATACGGCCGACAGCCTTTTTGGCGCGCAAGAGTGCCGTGCCGCCGCCCGGAACGATGCCTTCCTGAACGGCGGCGCGGGTGGCGTTGAGCGCGTCCTCGACGCGGTCCTTCTTTTCCTTGACTTCGATCTCGGTCGCGCCGCCGACGCGGATCACCGCGACGCCGCCGGCCAGTTTGGCGAGACGCTCCTGAAGCTTCTCGCGGTCGTAGTCCGAGGTGGTTTCCTCGACCTGCGCCTTGATCTGGTTCACCCGCGCCTCGATGTCCGGCTTCTTGCCGGCGCCGCCGACGATGGTGGTGTTCTCCTTGTCGATGACGATTTTCTTGGCGCGGCCGAGCATCTTCACGGTCACGTTTTCGAGCTTCATGCCGAGATCCTCGGAGATCAGCTGACCGCCGGTCAGGATCGCGATGTCTTCCAGCATCGCCTTGCGGCGATCGCCAAAGCCCGGCGCCTTGACGGCAGCCACTTTCAGGCCGCCGCGCAGCCGGTTCACCACCAGCGTGGCCAAGGCCTCACCTTCGATGTCCTCGGCGATAATCAAGAGCGGCTTGCCCGTCTGCACCACGGCCTCCAGAACCGGAAGCATCGCCTGCAGGCCGGACAGCTTCTTCTCGTGCAGCAGCACGTAGGCGTCTTCGAGTTCGGCGGTCATCTTCTCGGCATTGGTGACGAAGTAGGGCGAGAGGTAGCCGCGGTCGAACTTCATGCCCTCGACGATATCGACTTCGGTTTCCAGCGCCTTGTTTTCCTCAACCGTGATGACGCCTTCATTGCCGACCTTTTGCATCGCCTTGGCGATCATGGAGCCGATGGTGGAGTCGCCGTTCGAGGAAATGGTGCCGACCTGCGCCACTTCAGCCGAGGAGGCGACCGGCTTGGCGCGCTTCTCGATGTCCTTGATGACGGCGGCCACCGCGATATCGATGCCGCGCTTCAGATCCATCGGGTTCATGCCGGCGGCGACCGACTTTGCGCCTTCGCGCACGATCGCCTGCGCCAGCACGGTGGCGGTGGTGGTGCCGTCGCCGGCGGTGTCGTTGGTCTTGGAGGCGACCTCGCGCAGCATCTGCGCGCCCATGTTCTCGAACTTGTCCTCAAGCTCGATTTCCTTGGCGACGGTGACGCCATCCTTGGTGATGCGCGGTGCGCCGAAACTGCGGTCGATCACGACGTTGCGGCCCTTGGGGCCGAGGGTGACCTTCACCGCGTTGGCGAGAATGTCGACGCCGCGCAGCATGCGATCGCGCGCGTCACCGGAAAATTTAACGTCCTTGGCAGACATGGGAGTTCCTCTCGGTGTATCGGGTTTTCGTCATCCAGAGGTGCGAGCGGCTTGCCGCGAGCCTCGAAGGATGACGCATGTTGTTGTCACTGATTTCGGCCGCTCATCCTTCGAGGCTTCGCGATGCTCGGCACCTCAGGATGACGGCTTGTCGGGATAGCCTTACGTCAGCACGCCCAGGATGTCGGACTCCTTCATGATCAGAAGGTCTTCGCCATCGAGCTTCACTTCGGTGCCCGACCATTTGCCGAACAACACTTTGTTACCGACCTTGATGTCGATCGGGATCAGCTTGCCGGCCTCGTCGCGTCCGCCCGGACCGACGGCAACGACCTGACCCTGCGACGGCTTTTCCTTGGCGCTGTCGGGAATGATGATCCCGCCCTTGGTCTTTTCCTCGGCGTCGATGCGCTTGACGACGACACGATCGTGCAACGGGCGAAAGCTGGTTTTGGACATGGCATTCCTC
>DASWQB010000405.1:0-5708 GCA_036398335.1 Afipia sp.
GCGATCTCGAGACGACGCTGATGCCCGAACGGCAAATTCGACGCCAAACTATCCGCGAAGTCGGAAAGTCCGACATAGGCAAGCAGGCGCTTCGCACGATCGAGGCTTTCTCTGTCCTCTCTCACCTGCCGGGGAAGGCGCAGCAACGCATCCAGCAGATTTGCCCGCGAACGGTAATGAAAAGACGCGCGTACGTTATCGATCAAGGACATTCCACCGAACAGCTCGGTGTTCTGGAATGTTCGCGCAATTCCTGCCTTGGCGTGGTTGCTGTGAGCATCGAGATGTTCGCCGAAAAGCGTGATGCTCCCTTCCGAGACCTTGTAGAATCCTGAAATCACGTTGAGCAAGGTGGACTTGCCCGCGCCGTTGGGGCCGATAATGCCGTGCACCGCGCCGGCTTGGACTGAATCGTTCAACGCGTTCAACGCCGTCAGGCCCTCGAAGCGGACGCTCACATCCTTGAAAGTCAGCGCGGCCTCAGACGCAGCCGGCGCTGGATGCAGGATATCGCTGAGATCGACGTCGCCTGCCGGCCACGCACCCGTCCGCTGCACTTTCGGCCGGACAGAAAAACGCGCGATCGCTCTGCCCCACAGTCCGGCCAAGCCGGTCGGCACGAAGAAGATCGCCACGGCCAGCAACGCGCCATAAGCGAAGGTTTGCCAGGCTTGCAGGCTTTGGAACATCTCGGGAAGGACTGTCAGCAATGCGGCGCCAAAGACCGGGCCGAGCCATGTTCCCGCACCGCCGATGATGACCATGAGCAGATAGCGGACGGAATCGAGAAAGCCGAATGTTTCGGGACTGACATATTGATTCTGATAAGCATAGAGAGCTCCGCCGACCCCCGCGAAGGCCGCCGACAGCGCGAAAGACAGCGTCCGTGCTGCCGTCGGGTTGATCCCGAGTGCGCGTGACGCCGTTTCGCTCTGGCTGACAGCTCGGAACGCCCGCCCATAACTTGATCGCAGGATATTGTTCGCAACAAACAACGCGACCACGAGTGCGCCGCCGATGACATAATAGAGCTGCAAAGCCGAGATGCGCCCCGCGCCCCAGAACCATCGGGGCCTCTCGATGCCCAGCAGGCCCATCGGCCCTCCGGTCAACGCCACCCATTCCACAGCGCCGCTCTGTATAATGACGCCGAACGCGATGGTGATGACGGTGAGATAGAATCCGCGAACCTGGACCGTGGGATAGGCTAGTGCCGCAGCGAGAAGCGCGGCGGCAGTGGCCGGCAGCAGCAGGCCGAAGGGCAGCGGCAGGTCCAGATGCAGTGCGATCAAAGCTCCGCCGTAAGCGCCGATGGCATAAAATCCCGCCTGTCCCAGCGAGAAGAGCCCGGTCAGCCCGACGAGAATGTTGAGGCCGAGTGCAACAATCGCCGAAATGAAGAAGATCGTGACGATGCCGAGCTGATACTGGTTTTTGACCAGATGGGGCGCAGCGAGAACAACGAGAGCACCCGCCGCCAGAACGAGCGCAACTTTGACGGATTGCGTCATACCTTGTTGACCTCTCTGCGTCCGAATAGACCCTGCGGACGCAGCACAAGCAGCACGATCACCAGCGAGAAAACCACGACTTCGCGAAAGCCGGAGCCCGCATAGGCAGATACGAACTGTTCGCCGATGCCGAACAACGCGCCGATCAGCACGATGCTCCAGAGTGAGCCGACGCCGGCTGCGATGGCGATCGCAAAGCCTTTCAGCCCGATGAGAACTCCCATCTGCGCCTGAACCTGAATGACGGGCGCAACCATGAGACCTGCAATGCCCCCCAGCACCGCAGCACCGCCAAACGTGAGCAACGATACCAGCCGCGCATCCACGCCCATCAAACCGGCAGCCGCAGGATTCTCCGCGACCGCCTGCATCGCATGGCCGAACAGGGTTTTCGCCCGGAAAATTCCAATGGCGACTGCAATCGCCAGCACGATGAACGGAGCGAGCCACTCCTGAAGATAAAGCGCGGCACCGAACAGCCTGATCGGCACGTCAACGCCGGGCGACGGCAGCGAACGAGGCAGCGAGCCGAACAAAACATTGACGGCAGCTTCGACCATGATGCCCGCAGCGATCGTCGCCAGCACCCAGCCGTTTACGTTCGACTTGCCTGCAAATGGCTGCACCAGTATCCGCTGCACCAGCACGCCGTAAACGAAAATGATCGCGAGAGACACCACGAGGGCCACCGCGGAAGGCACGCCGGCCGACGTGAGAAGAACCATGGCGACCGACGTGAGCATCAGCGAGTCGCCATGCGCGAAATTCACCGCACGGGTCGTCGACCACATCAGCGAGTAGCCGAGTGCGACAAGGGCGTAGATCGAACCCAGGAAGAGCCCACCAAAAAGATGCTGTGTCATTGAGGGTATCGAACCCGATATACGATACGGGCAGACGCCGGCGGCGTCCGCCCGGCTATTTTATTTGTAGGAAGTCTTGGAAAGCGGCTTCAGGATTCCATTGTCCCACACGGCAAGGATGTAATTGGATGCAGGAATCGCATCATGTCCTTCCAGGGTATTGGTGAAGGCCGGATCGTATTTCTGAACGAGACCGTCATATTTTACCTTGAACAGCGCATCGCGCAGCTTCGTGCGATCGAACGCACCCGCCGTTTCGATACCTTTCGCAATGATATTCACGGCATCATAGGAGTTGGCGACGGCGCTGCCGAAGATCAACTCAGAAGGATCTTTCAGATTGCTCTTCGCCGCGATCTTTTTCCAGACGCCTTGCGCCTGCGGCGTGAGGTCATTCAGCCATGAGAAGGTCTGGGCCACGATGATGCCGTTGGCGAGCGGACCCGCAAGCTGGCCCAGCGACGACGAATTGCCCCACGCGCTGACAATGACAGGGCTCCAGCCGATCTTGTTCAGACCGCGCACGATTTGATTGGCCTCGCGATCAATGCTGTAAAGAATGATCGTGTCCGCACCGGCGTCACGCAGACGGCCGAGCTGCGGTGTCATGTCGGCATCGTTCCAATTGAATGTTTCCTGGCCGACGAGTGACAGGCCCTTCTCCGCAAGGGCCGCCTTGACGTCTGGCACGGCGCCCTGACCGAAGCCGGTGTTTTCAAACAACAGCGCGATCTTCTTGCCTGCCGAGCGTTGCAGGGCGGCTTCGGTCAAATACTTTGCCGCAAGCCGATCCTTCATCGACACGCGGAACAGCCACTGATTGCCTTCGAATTCCGTTACGGCGGTTCCTGCGCCGATCACCCCGACATAGGGAACACCGGCCTGATTGATCGGATCGCGCATCGCAAGCGCAACGCCGGTATGGAAACCGCCGAGCACGGCGATGCAATTATCGGACTGCGCGATGCGCCGCGCGTTCTCGATTCCGCGCGGTGGCGCGCCGGCATCGTCATAGACCACAAGCTTGAGTTTCTTACCGAGCACGCCGCCGCGCTCGTTGATTTCGTCGATGGCGGTCTCGGCGCCCTGGCGAATCGCGATGGCGGTAAAGGCCGCGGGGCCCGTCTCGGCCAGCGAGGCGCCGATGCAAGGCTCGGCAGTTTGCGCGCCGGCAGACCCAGCCCACAGCATCGTGCCGGACAACACACCGATTAGAAAACTTCTCATGCTACACACCCTCGTTGGCGCTTCGGTTGGCCCCGAAACGACTCAGTTAAAAGCACGACCGCCGATGTCCTGAACGACATCGAAATTTTTCGATTCAGATTTTGCGTTGCCCAATCGATGCGGTCATTTTGTCGCAGCGCGACCGAGAGATTATCTCGCGCCGTATCTCGTCTTATCTGGCCAACCTGCTGTCAAGGAGCGGCTGCACAAAAGTATTTTCATACGCAGACGAGGACTGCTTAAGCAGCGGCTTCTCTATTGTTGTTGGAAGCGGGAAGAAAATACTGTGCGCGAAGCCACCATAATTTCGCGGCGACTGCGTCTCGGTGACGATGCAAAATTTTGCGGAGAACCGATGCGTCAATGAGCCGGCCCGATTTTCAAATTATGCTCTCATGAAAATGGAAAGCCTCGTGACAATCCGCCTCGCCGTGAGCAGCAGGATTAATTTTCGCGCGTCCAAGCAATCGTCTCGAGGCTCTTAAGGGAAGTAGAAAAGGTCGACATCCGATTCCTCCGCCGCTCATTGGGTCTATCCGCGGCACCTGATCGAAACTGACAAGCTTTGATGAGATTCATTATCAGTGAGCACGGACTGGATGGGTTTTAGGTAAAACCTAGCCACCAACTGGATAGCTTATGTGCCAATTTGCGCAGCGCAAATGCTCCAGCTGTGAGCAGTATTGCCTCTCCGACAATGAATACAAAGTCGGACGGCTTTCGGACGTCATGGGGTAAGGCATGTGCCAACCGGCATCACCGGACTGACGTTTCACGATTTGAGAGGTTCAGCAGTCGTGAGGCTCGCGCTCGCAGAGGCGCCTGTGCCGCAGATCGCCACGTTCACTGGTTACAGCCTGAAGGACGTCGAGAGCATTCTCGATGCGCATTACCTTGGCCGCGATGCAAAGCTAGCCGAAGCCGCCATCTCGAAGCGAGAACAAAACTGTAAAACGGCCTGTAAAATGGCAGCTACACCGGCAAATCTGAAACAGCTAAGCCGTTGAGATGTTTGGTGGGCGCAGTAGGGATCGAACCTACGACCCGATGATTAAGAGTCATCTGCTCTACCAACTGAGCTATGCGCCCGGTTCCAAACCGGAATCCCTTGCGGGAGGGCGTCGTTTAGCAAAGCGTTTTGGCGATGTCCAGCAAACGAGGTGCGGTTTGCGAGCAAAAAATGCCGCTATTCCAATGTGCTGTGGATGAGTTTCGCGAATCGGACGCGGGCGGCGGATGCCCGCGCCAAATCCGGCCAAAAGCCGCCGTTTCCGGCGGCTTTTCGTTTCGAACTTTAACGCCAAACCTTCAGATCAAAGCCGCTCGGGGCGATCGCTCCGGTCGCGATCCCGTCCGCCATCGCGGCTGCGCCAGTTGTCGCGGTCAAAACCCCGGCCGTGCTCCTCGCCGAAGCCGTGCTCGCGCCAGCCCATCCGGGTGAGGACGCGCAGACGGCGCTTCTGGGAATCGTCGAGGCTCTTGTAGAGCGGATCGGCGGCATCGGCGATGCGCTTCAGGCCGGCGGCCGTCGCGGCCATGCTGTCGGCGCGCTCATGCAGCCGCGCGATGGGATCATAGCCGCTGCCCTGCTCGGCACGATCCTGCGGCTTGTCGCCCTTATCGCCCTTCGCAGCGGAATTGGCCTCGCTGTTCGCGCGCGCGGCGCGGCGCGCTTCCCATTCGCTGGCCCGCGCGTTGGCCCGGTCGGCCCGCATCTTGGCGAAATCGCGCACCGCCGCTTCAACCGGCGGCCAGTTCTTTTCCTGATCCGGGGTGAGCTGCAAGCCGGCCTTCACGGCGGCGATGCGAGCATCGATGAACGCGGCCCGGTCCTGTGGGCTGATGCGCGCGTGATGAGGATGATGGAAACGGTGTTGCGCATAGACGGCGGTCGAACCGAGGATCGTCACTGCGGCAAGGCTGGCGATGATGGCTTTTTTCATGGTGTCTCCTTGGGAGCTCCTGTCGCGGATGGTTCGCGAAAGTGAACAAGCGGAATTGTCTTCCGCCCTGAAGATGGCAGGAGCGAGGACGTCTTCAACTTAACGTTTGGAAAGATAACGCCAAACTGTTCATCTGCCGTTCAAAAACGAAACGGCGCTGTTTT
>DASWQB010000406.1:0-4346 GCA_036398335.1 Afipia sp.
AACAAATCGAGCTGGCCGCCGCCGCGCTTGGGCCGGTCGAAATGCGCCGTGGTCAGTTTATAGCGGCGCTTGTTCAGCCCCAGCCGCTCGCAGGCAATCTCGAACCGCCGGCCGATCATCCAGGCCATCGGCCCGGTGCCCTTCATCCGCGTGCCCCATTGCGAGTCGTAATCCTTGCCGCCGCGCATGTCGCGGATCAGCGTGAACACATGGCGATAGCGGTCGGGATAATTCGCCATCAGCCACTCGCGGAAAAGATCGCGCACCTCCAGCGGCAAACGCAGCAGCGTGTAGCCGGCCTCCTTCACCCCCGCATGCGCGGCGGCATCAAGGATGCGTTCCATCTCCATGTCATTGAGCGCGGGGATCATCGGCGCGGCCATCACGGTTGTCGGAATGCCGGCATCGGACAATTGCCGCAGCGCCTCGATGCGCTTGGCCGGTGTCGAGGCGCGCGGCTCCATGGTGCGGGCGAGTTTCGGATCGAGCGTGGTCACTGAAATGGCAACCTTGGCGAGATTGCGCTTCGCCATCCGTGCCAGAATATCGATATCGCGCGTCACCAGCGCCGATTTGGTGACGATGCCGACCGGGTGCGAGGTCTTCTCCAGCACCTCCAGAATGCCGCGCATGATTTTGTAGTCGCGCTCGATCGGCTGATACGGATCGGTGTTGGTGCCGATCGCGATCATGCGCGGCTCATAGCTAGGTGAGGCCAATTCCTTTTCCAGAAGCTGCGGCGCATCGGGCTTGGCGAACAGATGACTTTCGAAATCGAGGCCGGGCGACAGGCCGAGATAGGCGTGGGTCGGGCGCGCGAAACAATAGATGCAGCCATGCTCACAGCCGCGATAGGGATTGATCGAACGGTCGAACCCGATATCGGGCGACTCGTTGCGGGTGATGACCTTGCGCGCGGTGTCGATCGCCACGCTGGTCTTGAACGGTGGCAATTCGTCCAGACTCTGCCAGCCGTCATCGAACGCGACCCGTGCCTCGGCCTCGAAGCGGCCGCTGGCGTTGGACTGCGCACCGCGCCCGCGCCGCCGCTCGCGATCGATCGCGACGTTCAGTTCGGCGAATTCGGTGTCAGCAATATCGGGAGGACCGCCCGCCGGTTCGGAGGGCGACGTCACCGGCGGGCGATTGAGAGCATGGGAGGTGCGACTCATGCCGACAACATAGCAATCCATCAGAACAAAACAAGAACAATAAATCTGCACAATGAAACTGCCGCAGAGCGGAGCTATCTTGATGCTGCTACGTTGCGTTGTATTGAGATTTTGGCTGGAGGATCAGATGACGAAATTTTTGATGATCGCGGCGATGGCGGCCGTTTCGGGTGCCGCACTTTCTGCCCGGGAGGCCAAGGCCGGTCCGGTTTGCATCAGCGACATCACGCCTCCGGGCATGTACCGGAGCTGCGAGTATCTGAGCTTCAAGGAGTGTCGCAGAAATGCTGCGCATGGCGGCGGGGTGTGCGCGCGCCATCGCTACGTCGATGACGGCGGCTATTTGAACACCCCGACCTTCGGGCCGATGGTCCTCTACGATCAGCGTTATTATGCAGGTCCTGTTTATTCGCCGGTTTATTCGGCGGCGCCCGTCCGCGCACTTTATTAAGCACCGGCCCGAATGAAGGACCGGCCCGGATTCTCACGCTGTTGTGAATGACCGGGCAACCCTGAGACTTTCAGGGTGCCCGTTTCACCGCTCATCCATTAAGCCTGCCTCGAAAACCTGCAAATACGGGCTTTTCTGAATATGACAAAGTGATAACCATGCATCGTCCGAAAAATACGTATGATGCATAGCGAATGATCAGCGTCGTTATCCCAACCGAAGGCCATGAGCAGCCTGTCGTCGCCACCCTCGCCGCCCTCGTCCCGGGCGCGGCGGCTGGAATGGTGCGCGAGGTCGTGCTGGTGGATCGCTCGGACGGCAGCACCATCGAGCGCGTCGCCGATGTCGCCGGCTGCAACTTCCTGAAATTCGAAGGCTCGCGCCCGGCAGCACTGGCTGCCGGGGCGAAACAGACCCGCTCGTCCTGGCTGATGTTCCTGCATGCCGGCGCGGTGCTGGATTCAAGCTGGATCGACGAGACCGCGCAGTTCATCCAGAGCGTGGCGATGAGCGGCCGCGAGCGCGCCGGTGTGTTCAGCTATGCCCGCTCGCCCTATGCCGACGCACGGGTCAGCCATGGGGTGCGGCTGTTGTCCAATTTCATCGCCGGCCCGTCCGCCGATCAGGGACTCCTGATCGCGCGCGAACATTACGAGCGGCTCGGCGGCTACGTGCCGACATCGCGCCGCGCCGAGGCCAAGCTGCTCTCGAAGATGGGCCGCACGGGGCGCGCGCTGTTGCGGACGCGGATTTTCGTCGCGGCGTGAAATTCGTTGTCGTTCCCGCGAAAGCGGGAGCCCAGCCTTTTCCTTGAGAGTCTGATTTTTCTTCTGGGTCCCCGCCTGCGCGGGGACGACGACGATTAACTGCGCGCCTTGCCGCGCTTCAAATGCTCATCCAGCCGCGGCATGATCTCGACGAAATTGCACGGCGTGGTGCGGTAATCGAGTTGGTGCGAGAGAATACCGTCCCAGCCATCCTTGCAGGCACCCGGTGACCCCGGCAGGCAGAAGATGAAAGTCGCGCCGGCAACGCCGGCCGTGGCGCGGCTTTGAATGGTCGACATGCCGATCTTGCCGTGGCTGAGCATGTGAAACGCGATCGAGAATCCGTCCATGCGTTTCTCGAACAGCGGCTCGACCGCCTCAGGCGTGACATCGCGGCCGGTGAAGCCGGTGCCGCCGGTGGTGATGATGACGTCGACACCCTGATCCGCGATCCATGAGCGTAGTTTGGCGCGAATCGCCTCAACATCGTCGGGAACGATATCGCGCGCGGCAAGGCGATGACCCGCGCCGGCCAATCGCTCAGTCAGCACGTTGCCGGATTTGTCGTCCGCCAGCGCGCGCGAGTCCGAAATCGTCAGCACCGCAATGTTGAGCGGGATGAAGGATTTTGATTGATCCAGTGATGTCATGAACTCAATCCTGGCCACAATAATCGAGGTCATTGCGAGGAGCGCAGCGACGAAGCAATCCGGTTCTTCCTGTGGATTCTGGATTGCTTCGCGGAGTTTATCATCTGGCGGCGCGTGCGCCGACCCGTTGGCTCGCAATGATGCCTGAGGCTTCCTTACAAATTATCTGTCGCGAAGGTGTTGCAGGCGGAAGCGTTGCCCTGCTGGTAGCCGGTCATGAACCAGCGCTTGCGCTGTTCGGCGGAGCCGTGCGTGAAGGAATCCGGCACCACGCGGCCCTGCATCTTGCGTTGCAAGGTATCGTCGCCGATCGCCGCCGCCGTGCGCAGCGCACCGTCGATGTCACCCGGCTCGATGAAGCCCGGACGTTTTCTTGCTTCACGATTCACCCATACGCCCGACAGGCAGTCGGCCTGCAATTCGATTTTCACCTGGATCGCATTGGCTTCGGCCTGACTGCCGGCCCGCTGCTGCGCCGCCGTCGCCTTCGGCAAAATCCCGAGCAGGTTCTGGATGTGGTGACCTGCCTCATGCGCGATGATGTAGGCGGCGGTGAATTTACACGCGCTGCCCTGACACCCTCCGAACTTTGTCTCGATCTCGCGGAAGAAATTGGTGTCGAGATAAATCTGCTGGTCCGGCGGACAGTAGAACGGCCCCATCGCGGACTGCGCCATGCCGCAGCGCCCGCCATTGGTCGCGTTCCTGAACAGGACAATACGCGGGCCCTTATAGGTGCGGCCGGTTTCGGCGAAAATCTCGCTCCAGCGATCGTCGATCTCGCCGAGGATGCCGGCGATCATGCTGCCCATCTCATCGGTCGGCGCACCGCGCTTGGCCTGCGATCCCCGGTCGGTCTGGTAGGTCGGGGCCTGCTGGCCGCCGCCGGTGAGAATTTCAGCGCCGCCAATCAGAATGCGCGGGTCGATGCCGACAGCCCAGCCGATCAGGCCGAGAATAATGACCGCGCCGATGCCAAGACCGCCGCCACCGCCGCCGATCGGAAATCCGAGGCCGCCTCCGCCGCCGCTGTCATCACGGCGATCGTCGATATCGTCACTGCGGCGGAAATCATCGTAACGCATTGCCAATCTCCTTGGCCCGGCGATGCATCGTGCGTCGGCGCGGACAACAACCCAATTTCATTCAATGTCATAGCGCGCCCGGCAAATTTTGCCTAGTGCGTCACGCAACGCGTCTTTTGACTTTCATGTGGGAACGTCGCGGCGAATTCGTGCGCGAAACACACTGAAAACGCGGTTTTCCGCGCAGGCGATCGAGACAGGCAGCTCCGCTGCGCCGCGAT
>DASWQB010000407.1:0-2547 GCA_036398335.1 Afipia sp.
GATCGAGCGTCAGATGAACAAGCTCGACGGGCGTGTAATGCAAGCCCTGCACCCGCGCCTTCTTCTCGGCGCTGGATCGTGCGAACTGCTGATATATCGAGCTCACGAGATCGACGGGGATCGCGTCGAAGCGGAACCGGAACAGACGTCCCTGACCATGGTTTTCCGGGACGAGGCTGCGGCCTTCAATGAAATCTCGCATCAATGCCAGATGGGCCGGACCCAACCGCATATGCTCGGCACCGGGATCGTCCATAGGAAAGAGATCGCCGTTGAACGTGTCGCGCAGCCAAGCGAACAAGTCGAACGCGCTTGAGGGCGTGGCCATCATCGCTGCTAGGTCGTCGGGCAACGAGCTTGGAAGGAACGGCTGCGCAATTCCGCGATCGAGCAGATACCAGGTGAAAATGCAGCGGCCGATGAGGCGCTGCGCAAAATCTCGCGCGGCGGCGATTTCGTCCCAGCCATCCACCTGTGGCACGCTCTGCGCGGGCGGCAGTTCGGTCAATCGCCCTTCGAGTGCATTGATTTCGGCGAGCAATTCGCGATCGACGCGATACTGGCGATCGATCTTCTTGCCGATCAGGCTCGACCAGAAGGCTCCAGTTTCGGTTGCCAATCGGCCGCACATCGCATCGAGCGCGCGAAGCCGATCGTCGGCGGTAAGATCAAAACGGTCGAGCGGCGGCGCAGCAACACCCGAATCGGCGCCGCGCCAAGGCGACGCGTAGCAATCGTACAGACGAACTTCGGTCGGCGTGATAATCCAAAGCAACGGCGCCACGCCGATATTCCAGGCCGCTTCGTGCCAGTGACCGACCTGCTCCTCGCTAGGCGCGAAATCGCCAGCGTCCTTGAAAATCGATGTTGGCATATTCTGTGCCGAGAAAACCGCATCTGCCTTCAACCCGACGCGCGTGTCTTTGAGAATGGCTCTTAGGCGGGCCGCTTCCGGTGAGTCGTTCGTCACGAGGCCCGGCGCGAGTTGTCCCTCGGGGCCGAGGTATCCTGTCGCTTGCAGCGCCTTGATGAAAGCGTCGGAACTCATGCGCGGCGCCGCGACGGCTGCTGTTCGACCTCAGCAGCCAATTCGTCACCGCGGGGGGCGGGCTCCGCCGACACCAACCGGGCGGGGAAAAGTTCGAGCTGCCCGGTCGGCGGCGGACCCGGCATGGCGAATTCTGCCGCCAGCACGGCGAGGTGGGGGTCGAGTTGGACGATGATGGCATCGGTCGTCATATCGCCGGCGGCATCCGTAGCGATTAATTCCCAAGTTCCGCAATCATAAATCGCGAGGCTCGTGCCCCACAGCTTGAGGAAGGAGATGCCGCCCAGCGCCTCGCGCAGTGCTGCGAAGAACCCACGGTGCGCATGGAGTTCGACATGAAAGCGGTCCTTGAGCAGCAGCGCAATGCGCAGCAGCAAAATCGCCTGCCAACCATATTGAGCCTGCGAGCCGCGTCCACGATTCTGGATGTCCGCGGGGATTAACGCCCGCCGGCTCGACCACTCGCGGAGCTGCTCGGTCGACAGCCCGGTCAGGCTCGTCGCTATGCGCGTTGTGACAAGCCGCACCGACTCACCTTCCAGTTCGTGTACGATACCCGATTTGAAAAGAATGGGTATCATACCCGACTTCGCGATTGAAGTGCTTCTTTGGCTGAATGATATGTTCAGCGACGCAGGGCCGGATGCCACGCGATTGCTAAGGCGGGGCCGGCCGGGCGAAGGGATGGTGTAAAGCAAGAGACACTGGCGCAGGACGGTCAAACGCTTATTACAGCGGCGCTATCAGAGCGCCACAGCGTAGGTATAGTGCCCATCTTCATCGGGCGTGGCCCGCCAAACACCGCCGACCGCCTTCTATACCGGAATATTGCCGCCGATCACCACACTCGCACCAAGCGACGCCGAGGATCGCCGTTTTTACGGCTACAGCGGATATAACCTTCAAGACCAGCTACGGCAGCAAACGTCCATTTGGGCCCTCAAACTAACATCAGCCATTTCCCAAAAGCTGTCATTGCCGGTCACCTCAGACAGATGGCGCGCAGAGTCCGATTGACATGTAGCTTGCAGTCCTGCGCAAAACGTGCAGTTTTGCACTATCGGTGCAGGAGAGCGCGATGGTCGATGAAGTTGCCCCACCCCTTCGTTACTTCAAGGCGGGAGACCCGGTGCATGTCCGGGCCCAGCAAGTTTGGCTGATCCTGGTGTCTAAAGTGATGTCGTCGCCGCGCAACCCGCGGCGCCCGACGGTCGTAACCTACGGCGATCTCGCCGAGGCCATGGGCATGGACCGGCGCGCCGGTATCACGCTCAACCGGCAGCTCGGCGTCGTTGGCGACATTTGCGTGGCCAACGATCTGCCGGCGCTGAACTGCATCGTCATCAACGACCGGCTCAACGCGCCCGGCGATCACGTCGTCACGCGTCCGGGTCGGACGTGGCAGCAGGAACAGGCGGACGCCATGTCGACCAACTGGTTTACGGTCAGGGTGCCGACCACTGGGACGCTGCGCAAGATTCGTTCGGCGGCTGTGGCGG
>DASWQB010000408.1:0-3615 GCA_036398335.1 Afipia sp.
CCATGCCGCTATTGTCCGATAAAGCGCGGTAAGTCCTGCCGCGTCAGCGGGGGCGGATCAACAAGGCCGGCATGTTTGTCGCATGGGGTGATATGCACCAAACCCGCATCGACAGACCTGACCAAAGCCGAATTGAAATGACCCACGCCGCGCCCGATCTTGACACCGTCGTCAGGGAAATTGCCGATGAGATGAGGTCTCGCCACGATCGCGGCGAGGTCGCCAGCTATATTCCGGAGCTGGCATGCGTCGATCCGTATAAATTCGGCATCGCTGTCATCGGTGCCGACGGCCATGTTGCGGCAGCCGGCGACAGCGACGTCCCGTTCTCGATCCAGAGCATCTCGAAGGTTTTCACACTGACGCTGGCGCTCGGCAAGGTCGGCGACGGGCTGTGGCGGGTGGTTGGACGTGAGCCGTCAGGCACCCCCTTCAACTCGATCGTGCAGCTGGAACGCGAGCGCGGCATCCCGCGCAATCCCTTCATCAACGCGGGCGCCATCGTGGTCACCGACCAGATCCTGTCGGGCCATAAGCCGCGCGAGGCGCTCGGTGAGATCGTGCGCTTCATGCAATTTCTGTCGGACGATCCATCCATCGGGATTGACGAGCATGTCGCCGCTTCCGAACAGCGCACCGGCTTTCGTAACGTCGCGCTCGCCAATTACATGAAATCGTTCGGCGTGATCGAGAATCCGGTTGATTTCACGCTCGGCGTTTATTTCCATCATTGCGCGATCGCGATGTCATGCCGGCAACTCGCGACGGCGGGGCGCTTTCTCGCCCATCTCGGCCGCAATCCCACGACCGGACACTCGGTCGTGCAGCCCGAGCGCGCGCGCCGCATCAACGCTGTAATGCTGATGTGTGGGCACTACGATGGTTCGGGCGAATTCGCCTATCGCGTCGGTCTGCCGGGAAAGAGCGGGGTGGGGGGCGGCATTCTCGCCGTCGCGCCGGGAAAAGCATCCATTGCGGTGTGGTCGCCGGGGCTGGACGCAAACGGCAATTCTCATCTCGGCCGTGTCGCGCTCGAAGGTCTAACCAGACGCATGGGCTGGTCGATCTTCGGCGCTTAGGCCGAGAGATTGAGGTTAGTTCGCTACGCTCATTGCCGCGGGAACGTGAGAGGCACGATGACCGCGCTGGCGCGGGCCGTATCTCTCGTACCATAGCCGCGAACGGCCTCGCGGACGGCTTCTTCATGATACCAGCTGCTGCCGATGGCGGCGGCTTCGATACGCTTGGTGGGCTCGGCGGCTCGCTTGGGAAATTGATAGATTTTCGCGGGCCCGTGATTCACATCGGTATTCATTCTCTGTCCTTCCTCGTTCTCTCGTCTCCTTTTGACGCGCACGCACTTCAACAATGCTGCGCCTCACTCCTTACGATTCTCTCTCCAACAGCATATCGGCGTTGCCTTTCCCGAGTGCAACCTGATTAATAAAAAAACAGCGATTAGCTAAAAATTTGAGCACTCTCGATTTTGCTCTTTCAACATTCACTCCCTTGATCGCCAACACTTAACGCAAGCGGCGGGTTCCGACGGCCGGTTGATTTGGTTTTCATGGTCGGAAAAACGGCGCGGATTTAATCAGGCGGATTGGAGATACTGATGATTTGCCGCCTTATCGGGCGGCAACGCGGGCGTGCGCGTCGCTGTCGCGCCGTCGCGACCCGCTCAAGTCACAGGCACGCTCACGGATGCGGCAAACTGGCATGTTAAATGCTTGTTAAGACCCGGCCGTTGGTGGCCGGGTAGGCGCAAGGGAGAGGGGCCACGGGGTTATCGGCTTAGCTCGCCTGTCGCATCGTCAACTAAGAGAGATCTCAATGACAAAGTATAAGCTCGAGTATATTTGGCTCGACGGCTATACGCCGGTGCCGAATCTGCGCGGAAAGACGCAGCTCAAGGATTTCGATTCGTTTCCAACGCTCGAACAACTTCCTTTGTGGGGCTTTGACGGAAGCTCGACCATGCAGGCCGAAGGCCATTCCTCGGACTGCGTGCTCAAGCCGGTCGCGGTTTATCCGGATGCGGCGCGCATCAACGGCGCTCTCGTGATGTGCGAAGTCATGATGCCCGATGGCAAGACTCCGCATTCGACAAACAAGCGCGCCACCATTCTCGACGATGCCACCGCGTGGTTTGGTTTTGAGCAGGAGTATTTCTTCTACAAGGACGGCCGTCCGCTCGGCTTTCCTGCGTCCGGCTATCCCGCGCCGCAGGGCCCGTATTACACCGGCGTCGGCTTCAGCAATGTTGGATCGATCGCGCGTGAGATCGTCGAAGAGCATCTCAACCTGTGTCTCGCCGCCGGCATCAACCACGAAGGCATCAACGCCGAAGTGGCGAAAGGTCAGTGGGAATTCCAGATTTTCGGCAAAGGCTCCAAGCGGGCCGCCGACGAAATGTGGATGGCGCGCTATCTGCTTCTGCGCCTGACCGAACAGTACGGCGTGGACATCGAATTCCACTGCAAGCCGCTCGGCGACACCGATTGGAACGGCTCGGGCATGCACGCCAACTTCTCCACCGGCTACATGCGCGAGACCGGCGGCAAGGAGTATTTCGAGGCGCTGATGAAAGCCTTCGAAAAGAACTGGAAGGAACACATCGATGTGTACGGTCCGGACAACGACAAGCGCCTGACCGGCAAGCACGAGACCGCGCCGTGGAACAAGTTCAGCTACGGCATCGCGGACCGTGGTGCTTCGATCCGCGTCCCGCATTCCTTCATCAACAACGGCTACAAGGGCTACCTTGAAGATCGCCGTCCGAACTCGCAGGGCGACCCCTACGCGATCGCGTCGCAGATTCTCAAGACCGTTGCGGAAGTTCCGACCGGCAAGAAGGCCGCCGCGTAAGAGCGTGAACGAACACACCCGGGCCGATTGATACCCCTTTCGGTCCGAACGAAGCCGGAGAGAAGTGACCTTCTCTCCGGCTTTTCGTTTGACGTGTTTGCTAACGCGATTGCGGCGGTGTCCATTCGAGATGGCCGTCGGAATTGCGCGTGAGGAAACTGGACCGCGGCTTGCGATCCCAGTGCTCAGCACATCCGATATAGACGAAGGCGCGTAGGGGCCGTGATCCTTCCGTCATGACCACATCGATCTCCACGCGGTCGTAAAGCCGCTCCGCGACCCCTTCGAGATCATCGAGGACTTCGAGCGTGCGGTCGTCGACCTTATAGAGTTCGCCGCTCACCTTGCGGCCGCGGTCGTCACCCTCGCGTAGCACCGGATACGGTCCGTCCATCATCCGAAACGGCGCGGCGGTGACGGCCTTGCCGGCAAACTCAGCCGTGCCGAGAAGATGGTGATTTTCGAGGCCGCGCTTCAGGCTGCCGTAGACGAAAACGCGGTGCATGTAGGTTTGTGTCCGTAAGACGCGCTGCTTAAGGCGCGACCGTCAGTTGTTGCAGGCCCGAGGTATCGAACATCTTGCGCACCGTGCCGTCCTTCTTGGCGTCATCGACAAAATTTGTCACGAGAGCCAATGCGGCGGGGCGATCCTTCTGCACCGCGATGGCGACACCAACCTTCTGGAACGCGCCGTCGATAATGCGCGAGCCGGGAAGCTGCTTCTGGAGCTTGGGCAGCGCGTCGTGG
>DASWQB010000409.1:0-3680 GCA_036398335.1 Afipia sp.
TCGCTCGTTGTTGAGGAACAGGTTCTTGGCAAGCTGCTGGGTGATCGAGGAGCCGCCCTGCCGCACGCCGCCGGCCTGCGCGTTGGTCATCAGCGCGCGCGCGGTGCCGGCGATGTCGATGCCGAAATGATCGTAGAAGCGACGGTCTTCGGTCGCCAGCGTCGCCTTGATGAGGTGATCGGGAAAATCTTCCAGCGGAATCGAGTCGTTGTGCTTGATGCCGCGGCTGCCGATCGGATTGTTGTAACGGTCGAGGAACGTCACCGCCAGATCCGACTTCTTCAGCCAGTCGTCATCGGAGGTTTCGCGAAACGCCGGGATCGCCAGCGCCAGCATCAGCAGCAATCCGCCGAGGCCGACATTGGCCATTTCGGACAACGGCTCGACAAACACCCAGCGCTTCCAGCGGCCGACATAGAACTGGTCCATGAAGGTCGAATAGCGCTCGTAGAGTTCGCGCAGGCCCTTGCCCGAGGAGAACAGCGTGGAATCGATGCGCGCGTCCAGGTCCAGAAAGAAGTTCTGGAACCGTTTCTTCAATTCGCTGGGCACGATTCGGCGCACCGGAATCCTCAAGATAAAACGCGGCGTCTAGCGTCATGTTCGCGGACGACCATGCGGTCCGGTTTGCGGCAACCAGAAGGCGCGGTCCGGGCACGTTTGAGTCCGCTCTCTTCTAACCGAGCGCGGGTCATAAACCAATGCTTACGCTCGCTTTTTTCGCGGCTTGTTTTCGTAACCTGCCGAATTTGGCCGCAGTTTCAGTGGAGAGCGCGAGCCGCCACGGGCCGCGCGCTTGCCGAAACCGGACAATGGCTTCTACATGCTTGGACGCAACAGCGCCGGGCGATGTTCAACCCGCCCGTGAACAGACATTCAAGGTCATGACCCAGCCACCCCGGCCACCTTCGACCCAGAGCGAATCGTTCTGGAAAACCAAGACGTTGGAGGAAATGTCCGACGGCGAATGGGAAAGCCTGTGCGACGGCTGCGCGCGCTGCTGCCTGGAAAAGCTCGAAGACGAGGATACCGGCAAAATCTACTTCACCCACATCTCCTGCAAACTGCTCGATGAGGGGTCCTGCGGCTGCAAGGATTATCCCAACCGCTCCGACAAAGTGCCCGACTGCGTGCGCCTGACGCCGGAGAATGTCCGCACCTTGAACTGGCTGCCGCCGAGCTGCGGTTACAAACTCGTTGCCGAGGGCCGCGACCTTTACTGGTGGCATCCCTTGATCTCGGGCGATCCAAACACTGTGCACGAGGCGGGCGTCTCGGTGAGGGGAAGGGTGTGGGGCACCGAGGATGAGATCGAGCCCGCCGACCTTGAGGATCACATCGTGCAATGGCCGGGCGTTTTGCCCAGGCGCGCGAAACTGAAACACGCGCCCGATCCAGCGAAGCTGGCGCGGGAACGGATACGCCGATCACAATCTCGTTGATTGCCGCGCTGTGAGCGCACGGGCTATGCGTTCAAGTGGCTAACGGCGAAGATCGATGCGCGCTAGATGATGAGCGCAAACTCCTGCATTATTTTTCCGTTTTCTTCGCACCTGCAACAATTATCGCGCCACATAACGACGCCGCATGAACAGAATCGAACGGGCAGGCATGAAGCGACCGGGTGATGACGAGCACGTCTGCATCAGTCCGGACGATGTTTCCGCTGTCACCAGCGAGGTGATCGATATCGTCGATGCCCCGCCGGTGGTGCCGCATGCGCCGCTGTCGCAGGGTGAAATCCGCACCATCGTGATCGCGCTGGTGCTGAATATGTTTCTCACTGCGCTCGACCAGACCATCGTCGCCACCGCGCTGCCGACCATCGGCCAGGAATTCCGCGACGTCTCCAATCTGTCATGGATCATCACCGCGTATCTGCTCGCGTCCACCGCCGTTGCGCCGGTTTACGGCACGCTGAGCGATATCTACGGCCGGCGCGCGATGATCGTCACCGCGACCGGGCTGTTTCTGGTGGGCTCGGTGTTCTGCGCGCTGGCGCCCAATCTGTTGACCCTGATTCTGGCGCGCGCGCTGCAAGGCATCGGCGGCGGCGGGATTCTTCCGCTTGTGCAGACCGTGGTAGCGGATATCGTCTCGCCGCGCGAGCGCGGGCGCTATCAGGGCTATTTCAGCGGGGTGTGGGTCGCGGCCGGAATCGGCGGTCCGGTGCTCGGCGGATTGATCGCCGAACATTTGCATTGGTCGGTGATCTTCTGGGTCAACCTGCCGCTGGGACTGTTCTCGCTGGCGCTGCTGTTGCCGAAGATGAAAAAGATTCCGGTCTATCATCGCCGCCGCAAGGTGGACTGGCTCGGCGGCGTGTTGCTGATGGCCTCGGCTGTCGCGCTGCTCCTGGTGCTGACATGGGGCGGCCATCAATTGCCGTGGCTGTCGGCGGCGATCATGGCGATGATCGGATCGGCCATCGTGCTGGCGTTGGCGTTCGTGTGGCATGCGAAAACCACGGACGAGCCGTTTCTGCCGATCCCGTTGCTTTCAGGGCCTGTCGTGCCGTTCGCGATGGTGGCGGGCGGCCTCGCGGTCGGCGCCAATATCAGCATGACCGTGACTTTGCCGCTGTATTACGAGACGGTCTATCGTCTCAGCGCAACGCAATCCGGCGTGGCGCTGATTCCGCTCGTCGTCACCGCCATCATCGGCGCGTGGATCACCGGCCGGGCGATGGTCGGGCTCGCCCACTACAAGCGCCCTGCGATTGTCGGCTCGTTCACGTCCGCGATCGCCGCCCTGATTCTTGCCGTCGCGACGCCGTTGCCGCTGTGGGCGATGCTGACGTTGCTCGCGATCTTCGCCTTCGGCCTTGGCACAGGTTTCCCGCTCAGCATCGTGTCGATTCAGAACGCGGTGGCGCGCGCTCAGGTCGGCACCGCGACCGGCGCGCTGAATTTCTTCCGCTCGCTGATAGCCTCGTTCGCCGTGGCGCTCTTCAGCGCTCTCCTGCTCACCGCACTCGGCCGCGACATTTCTATCGGCGAGCGTGTCGGCGGCGGCAATTACGGAATCTCCGGAGCCGATATGGTCGCGGCATTTCGCTATCTCTTCGCCGCGGGCGCGGCAATGCTCGCATTGGCTGGCGCGCTCTGGATTTTGATGGAAGAAAAGCCGCTCGCCGGTCCGGCCCGCACGCCGCCCGCCGAGATGGCCGAATAGTCCCGCTCCGAAAATCAGCGCCGGAATCACGCCTGCGTGGGGGCGCGGCCATGGCGTCGCCGTGGGTTTTGATGTGAGCATGATCTTTTCGCAAAACCGGTTTCCACTTTTCCGGATCATGCTCTAAAGCGATGCCACGAATTCATCGCGCCACGCCAATCAAATCAAGGAGACGATGATGTCCAAGCCAACCATTGAGCAAACCAAGCTCGGCACCGAGGCAATCGCATTCTGTATCGCGCGTACGCTGATCGAACTTGATCCGTCGCTGAAGGCGCCGATGCGCGCGAACTTGCGCAAGATGTGGGAATTGCTCGACGGCAGCGACGATCACGGCGCTGCCGACATGGTGGAGAGCCTGACCAAGGCGTTGAACGATCCGGCGTTTTTCCGCCGGTAGAGATCATAGGAAAATAGTCCTTGACAGCGTGACGCTCCTGCAGTAGGTTTGCGACATGCTCCAGAGTTGTAAGTGAAGGAACCGGCGCTGTCGGCGGGCGTTTGAT
>DASWQB010000410.1:0-3616 GCA_036398335.1 Afipia sp.
GTGCAGTGCGGCAAAAATCGGTACAGGCAAATATGTGCAGCGCGGGGTCGTGGTGGTCGCGCTGCTCTTTCGATCTTTTACAACGAACTGCGGCACTACCAACGCGCGAGAGCGCGGATCTGCTGCCGTCTATCGAAATTACGGGTGTCCAATGACCCTTAACGAAATACCGCCAGTTTTAAGTGTTCGGGAGTTCTGTTCGATCATCAACAAATCCAAATCGTGGGCCTATGCAGAATGGCAGCGTGAGGATAGCGATCTCCCGAAGCCGTTCAAGATTGGCAACGCAACGCGCATTCTCGGCGAAGCGACTGCCAGTTACATCAAGAAAAAATCTTCCGCATAAGGATAAGCGATGCATAACGACAAGAAGGAAAGAGCGTTCTACACGGATGCGGATCGCCACAAGCTGCGCAGCTTGAAACCCGATCCGATGGCTGAAACGCGAGCTCGTTTTCAGGAGCTCTTCGACGATGTGCGGCACGCCAAGGACAACGGCGCATCTGTCGCAGAAATCCTGCGCGTGCTGAAAGATCTTGGCGTGGATATCGTGCGCGGAACGTTCGATCGCTGGTACGACGCTGAGTACCAGCGCCGCGTTTCACCGTAGCTGAACGGCAACAGCATCTCTACGTAGCGTATGCCGGCGTGGTAGCTCCGCGCCGGCTTTATGCCGCAAACCTCTATCCGGTAGAAACGGATAACCCTTTCAATATCAGTGAATCGAATAAACAGTTTTTAAATTAGGATAACTTATCATGTATCAAATTGTAAATAAGCCGCTTGTGTCGAGGTGGAGCGCTCCGCCTCAAGACATTTATCCCGCAGTTGATGTCACTCCCGTGCAGCAAGAAGGCTGGGGACTCGACGGTTTCGCAGAACCATCAGGCATAACTCCTAGCGATATGCCGCCGATGATGGAGGCGCTTGTCGGTGAACTTGGCGACATGACGAGCCATGACGTGACCCCCCTGATAAAGGCCATGGTGTAGTGGTCTAATGATCCCGGACACCGATTTAGGCGAGAATACTGGCCATGAAGAGGTGTCTGATGAGCAAGCAACGTCGTACGTTTTCCCCCGAGTTCAAGCGCAGTGCCGCGTCTCTGGTCCTGGACCGGAGCTATAACCACGTCGATGCCAGCCGTTCGGTGGGCGTCGCGGAGTCGGTTCTGCGCCGTTGGGTTCAACAACTACATCAAGAGCGTCATGGCATCACGCCGCAGAGCCCTGCCATGACGCCGGAGCAGCAGCGTATCCAGGAGCTGGAGGCGCGGGTTGAACGCCTTGAACGGGAGAAGAGCATTTTAAAAAAAGCTACTGCGCTACTGATGTCGGAAGGGATAGAACGTACGAAATAATCGAGCAGGTTGGCGCTGGCGAATCAGTGGCGATGCTGTGCGAGCTGTTCGATATACCGCGCTCGTGTTTTTATGCGTATCGGCATCGTCGAGAGCGGGTCGACACAGCGCGAATGGCGCTGCGCAGTCAGGTGCACGGGCTGTTTGTCGAGAGCCGTAGCTCGGCAGGCAGTCGTAGCATTATGGGTATGCTGCGCGAGCAAGGCGCAATGATTGGGCGTTTCAAGGTCAGCCGTTTGATGGACGAACTGGGCTTGATTTGCAAGCAACCGGGCAGCCATGCATATAAGCGCGCCACCGTGGAGCGCATTGATATTCCGAACGTTTTGAACCGGGAGTTCGATGTGGGAGCATCGAATCGAGTCTGGTGCGGCGACATCACATATCTATGGGCGCAGGGGCGCTGGTACTACTTGGCCGTGGTGTTGGACCTCTTCACACGCCGCGTTGTCGGCTGGTCATTCTCGACAAGCCCTGACGCCGACCTGGTGGTGAAGGCGTTGGATATGGCCTTCGAGCAGCGCGGTCGGCCTGTGGGATTGATGTTTCATTCGGACCAAGGCGGTCAATACATCAGCCGGAAGTTCCGTCAGCGGCTGTGGCGTTATCGAATCAAGCAAAGCATGAGTAGACGGGGAAATTGTTGGGATAACAGTCCGATGGAGCGCCTGTTCCGAAGCCTAAAAACGGAGTGGGTACCGAGCACCGGATATATGAGTGCCGGGGAAGCGCATCGCGATATCAGTTACTACCTGATGCAACGATATAACTGGATTCGACCACATCAGTTCAACGACGGCGTCGCGCCCGCAGTCGCAGAAGAAAAACTTAGCCCGGTGTCCGGTGTGAGTTGACCACTACAATGGTGCTCGGAAATCTTGCACTGTCTGTGCAGGGTCTGTTTGATCAAGTGCGACCGAACTGCGAGCCAGGGCCGTGCGCGTTGCTCACCATTCCACTGGCGGAGACGAGTGCATTCAAGTCGACCGTCAGAAAGGAGCTTGAGAAGCCGATAGCTGCATTCGAGCGAAAGCAAGCAGTAAACCTAACGAAGAGCGATAACGCATCGAAAAGCGAGCACAAAATCTGGAAGATTCGACTCGATAAATGCGAGCGGAAACTCAAAAAAGAGTGGGAACGTTCAGCTCGTAGGAAGCGCCGCGGCCTTCAGCTTGAGCTGATCATGGCTCGCGAGCCGGGCAAGAAGAAGCCGCTGCAAATGCTGTATGGTCATGCTACGTGGCAAGGTTTGTTTTTTGGGATGGCTGAGCACGGACCAGTTGCAGCGCTGTATTTCGATGAAGCGAGCCGATTCACGAGCGGACCGCTCACCTCCGCACTTGATTTGATTAACAGCGGCTGGGACGGATCGGATTTCCGTAGCAACCTGAAAACGACCGGTAACACCAGAATCACGGGTATTTGCTTGACATTGGTTGCCGCGTTGCAGTCTCGTCCATTCCGTAAGTTCATCGAAAACAAGGGGCAAGATGCAGATGAACTGGGGTTCCTTGCTCGATGTTTAGTGTCGCATTCTCCGAAGCCAGATAGAAGGGGTATCGCGGGGAAGCAAGGTGTTTCGACGGCAGCACGTGAACGCTATTGGGATTGGTCGGAGCGTTTGTTAACGCGTCTCGCGGAGAAGCTGCGTTCCGGTGATGTTAGTCGGAAGGCAATATCGATGAGTGCGGAAGCTGAGAAGCAATGGATTGCTGCCTATGAATGGTTGGCACAATCGATACGTCCGGGTGGTTGCTATGAGCCGATCGAAAATTATATCGCGAAGAGTGCGGAGAACATCGCGCGCATTGCGTTGATATACGAAGCAACCGAGAACGAAGATCCGAACGAAGTTTCGCTTGCAAACATGCGCAGGGCGATACGCATGTGCAAGTGGTTCACCGAGCAGTACATCGAGATATTCGGTTCAATGTACTTTCCAATCGTGCAGCAGGATGCGGCGCAGGCGAAAGCGTGGTTGCACGATTACCATCAGAAGACAGGCCATATGTACGTCAGCACGCGTATTTTCCGTCAATACTGTTGGGGTAGTCGTGAATTCCGGCACGACAAAAAGCGCGTTGATGCTGCGTTGGAATACCTCGAAGTTGAGGGCGTGATAACTCGAGAGAATTACGGTTCGAGCAAATATGTACGGCTCAACCCGAATCACTTCGGCATCGGTGCTCTTGGTGTCAGCACCTTGAGCGGAGCCTCGCTCCTCCGTCAGCAGTAAGGCAGTTTTCGGTGCTACGG
>DASWQB010000411.1:0-2171 GCA_036398335.1 Afipia sp.
CGTTCGGTTGCCTGAACCGCGCGCGCTATGGCATTTCATGGGGCGTCATGGGTGCGGCTGAAGATTGCCTGCATCGCTCACGGCAGTACACGCTGGATCGCAAGCAATTCGGCCGCCCGCTCGCCGCGACCCAACTCGTGCAGAAAAAGCTGGCCGATATGGAAACCGAGATCGCACTCGGCTTGCAAGGTTCGCTGCGGGTCGGCCGCCTGATGGACGAAGGCAGGATGGCGCCCGAGATGATCTCGCTGATGAAGCGCAACAATTGCGGCAAGGCGCTGGACATCGCCCGCGTCGCGCGCGACATGCATGGCGGCAACGGCATTTCCAGCGAGTTTCATGTCATGCGTCACGCGCAAAATCTCGAAAGTGTCAATACCTATGAAGGTACGCATGACGTGCATGCGCTGATCCTTGGCCGCGCCATCACCGGCATTCAAGCATTCTCGTAAGTCGGGCGGATCGATCGCGTGAGCGTCAACGACGATATTCCGTTCAACCGCGATTTTTCGCTCAAGCCCGGCGTGATCGACGAGCCGGTCCCCGGCGTGCGGCGTCTGTTGTGCAACAATCCAAGCCCATTCACCTTTACCGGCACGGTCAGCTACATCCTCGGCAAGGGGAAGGTGGCGATCGTCGACCCCGGTCCCGATGATGACGCGCATCTGACCGCGCTGCTCAACGCCGTGCGCAATGAGACCGTCACGCATATTTTCGTCACCCACACGCATCTCGATCATTCGCCCGGTGTTCCGCGCATCAAGGCCGCGACCGGCGCGACGGTCTATGCCGAGGGCCCCCACCGCGCATCGCGACCGAAATACGCCAGCGAAATGCGCGCGAGCGAATCCGGCGCGGATCGCGATTTTCGTCCGGATGTGACGTTGAAGGACGGCGAGGTTGTTTCAAGCGAGGGTTGGCGCCTGGAAGCGGTGATGACGCCGGGGCACACGGCGAACCACATGGCGTTTGCGTGGCCGGAGCGTGGGCTGAGCTTCGTGGGCGATCACGTGATGGGATGGTCAACCACGATCGTCGTGCCGCCGGATGGATCGATGGTCGACTATATGGCCTCGCTCGAAAAACTGACCCGGCGCAACGAGCAGCTTTATTTTTCGGGACACGGCCCCGAAATTCCGGATGCGGTGCGTTTCGCGCATTTCCTGATCCGCCATCGCAAGGCACGCGAGGCCTCGATCCTGCATCGGCTTTCCAAGGGCGAGGCGGATATTCCCGCCATCGTGCGTGCGAGCTACATCGGTATCGATCCGCGGCTGATGGATGCAGCTGGTTACTCGGTGCTCGCTCACCTTGAGGATCTGGTCGCGCGGAAGATCGTCGGAACCGACGGCGATCCGACCATCGACGGTATTTATCGCCTGGTGCCCTCTATCTCTTGACGCCTTTGGCCTGAGGGACGACGGGCGCCAGCATTTTCTTTTCGGGCTTGGCGTTGTCGATGATCTCGTTGAGATCGTCGCTAAACTTGGTGATGCGCGCGGCATTGGAGCCGAAATCGTGCTCGAAATAGCGCGAGGATGAACGGACGTCGACACGCGATCCGCTGTCATACGGAACGACGCGGATCGAGACATCCTCGCGCAAGCCCATGACCGGCGTGCGTGCCACGGCCTCGATGCGGCCGATACGCTGTGGAGGCAGCGGCGGCCGCTCGTCAATGATGAGCCATTTGCGCCGTGTCACCAGTTGCAGCAATACGTCGTAGGCTTTTTGCGGCGACACATCGAGACTGATGGGTTCGATGTCGGGATAGGCGGCGCGCTGCAATTCGGCCGAATACAGACCCGCATAGACTGGAGAGTTGACGCCTTCGCCGGTGCGCAGCCGCGCCAGCGCGTCGAAACGCGGCGGGTCGATCGGATCGGTGGTGATGTCGTGGATCGGCGGGAGAGTTTTATACTTGTAGGCAAGGTAGGCCGGGTAGGCGAGGATCAGCACGCTCAGCAGCAGCGCCGTCAAGATGCGTATCATCCCTCGCGCGCCGGTCTGCCAGATTGCCGCGAAGGCGGCCAGGCTCACCAGGATGGCCAGTCCGGAAAGGGCGAGAGCACCGAAAAACGTCGCCAGCGCCGGTTTGAAATCGAGAAAGCCAAACCTGACCACCAGGATCGAAACTGGCGTCGCCACCAGCGAGAACACCGCCAGCCGCC
>DASWQB010000412.1:0-4164 GCA_036398335.1 Afipia sp.
GCAGCGGCAAAGCAGGAAGCCTCCGCTGCTGCAAAGCAGACCGAACAACAGCAAGAAGCCGCCGCAAAGCAATCGCCACCTCAGCCCCCGCCGCCCCCCGCACTGCAAAGTCCGCCCGTGCCGGCCGCTCAGACAACACCATCAGCGCCGCCCCCTCCCGCATCCCAACAACAGACGTCTTTCGCGGTCAACGCACCCCCAGTCGCCCAGCCGGACATCACCGAAAAATACGGCACCATGTTCAACCTGTCCAACACCGGCTATAGCGGCGACACCATGGCGGCGAAAATCGAGGCCAGCGCGGTTGATACCTTTCGCGCGCATCTGCGAAAATGCTCGCAAATGCCGCCCAACATAACCGCCGCCGACAAGGTCAAGATCGTGCTGCGCGTCGCACTCACCCCGGATGGCAATCTGATCTCCGCCCCGGCTCTGATCGAGGCCAGCGCTTCGCCCAAGGGGCCTTATCTGATGCAGGCGGCGATCAAGGCTCTGCAAGCCTGTCAGCCCTACAACATGCTGCCGGCGGATAAATACAAGGAATGGCGGGTTCTCGACCTCAGCTTCACGCCGCAGGATTTTTCGGGATAGACACACCCCTGCGAAGACAACGCTCGGGACATGCGAGGACGATTTGTTTGTCCCGCACCAGTCTTTGGATAACAAAGCCATCGCACCCGCGGAAAAAAAGCAATAATCGTCCGCGCCTCCACCGATGCGGCATGGGTCATGATGCCTATATCGGGTGCTCGAAATCATATCCGCGAGATCAAGATGAGCTCACGCCAGTTGCATCTCGGCGCGTTCATGCGCCCCGTCAGCATTCATACCGGCGCGTGGCGCTATCCCGGATCGTTTCCCGATGCCAACTTCAACTTCGGGCACCTCAAGCGCTTCATTCAAAAGCTCGAGCACGGCAAGTTCGACGCCTTTTTCATGGCCGATCATCTCGCCGTGCTGAACATGCCGATCGACGCGCTCAAGCGCAGCCACACCGTGACATCGTTCGAACCGTTCACGCTGTTGTCGGCGCTCGCGGGCGCCACCGAACATATCGGGCTTGTTGCCACCGCCTCAACCACGTTCGACGAGCCCTATCATATCGCGCGCCGCTTTGCCTCGCTCGACCACATCAGCGGCGGACGCGCAGGCTGGAATATCGTCACCACGTCAAATCCCGATGCGGCGCTCAATTTCGGATTGGAGGAGCATGTCGAACACGACGAACGCTACAGGCGCGCGCGTGAGTTTTACGACGTCGTAACGGGACTATGGGATTCGTTCGCGGATGACGCTTTCGTGCGCGACGTCGAAAGCGGGCTTTATTTCGACCCTGGGAAAATGCACGTCCTCGATCACAAGGGGAAATACCTCTCGGTCCGGGGACCGCTCAATATCGCCCGCCCCGTGCAAGGCTGGCCGGTGATCGTGCAAGCCGGAGCTTCGGAGGCCGGTAAGCAACTTGCCGCGGAGACCGCCGAGGCGGTGTTCACTGGCGGCGTCCCCCTTGCAGACGCACAGAAGCTTTACGCGGATATCAAGGGCCGCATGGATCGGCTGGGACGCGAGCGCGACCACCTGAAGATCTTGCCCGGCGCCTTCGTGGTGGTGGGGAATACGCTTGACGAAGCGAAAGAGAAGCGAGCTCTTCTCGACAGTCTCGTCCATTACGACAGCGCCATCGCATCGCTGTCCGTGATCCTTGGAACCGACGCCTCAAAATTCGACCCCGACGCCCCATTGCCGGTGATCCCGGAAACAAACGCCAGCCAAAGCGGCCGCGCACGCATCATCGACTATGCCGCCAGAACCAACGCCACGGTGCGCCAGTTGGCCCAGCATGTCGGCGGCTATGGCGGGCTGTCATTCGTCGGCACGCCGGCCTCCATCGCCGACGAGATGGAAGAATGGCTGACCACGTATGGCTGCGATGGCTTCAACATCATGTTCCCGTTCCTGCCGCAGGGGCTGGACGAGTTCGTCGATCTTGTGGTGCCGGAACTGCAGCGGCGCGGGATTTTCCGCAAGGAGTACGAAGGCCGCACGCTACGCGAGAATCTGGGCCTGCCCCGGCCGAAAAACCGCTTTTTCGAGGGTTTTGCAGCCTCAAACGCCGCCGAATAGCTGCCTAAATCCTTGACTTTGGGGGATTGGAGGCTAGTTTGCCGGCCAAATGCGGGCCGCCGTTTGAGGCCCGCTTTCGATTCCCAATATTCGAGGTTCTGAACATGGCCAAGGCGGTCACCATCAAGGTCAAGCTCGTCTCCAGCGCGGACACCGGCTTCTATTATGTCGCGAAGAAGAACTCGCGCACCATGACCGACAAGCTCGTGAAGAAGAAGTACGATCCGGTCGCCAAGAAGCACGTCGAATTCCGCGAAGCCAAGATCAAGTAATCAAGCTTCCACTTGCACAGCGTTCCACACTTGCACAGCGAACGACAAACGGAGCCTTACGGCTCCGTTTTGCGTTTCAGCGGCCAATGACAAATCTTACGCCGCCGCGGAGACCACGCGGTTGCGGCCGTCATGCTTGGCGCGGTACAGCGCCTGATCCGCGCGCTTGAGCACGTCCGCCACCGGCTCGCCCTTGTTGTCGAGCGTGGCGATGCCGATGGAAATTGTCACATCGATACGCCGAGTGCCCTTCTCGATCGAGAATCCTTCGCCGGCGATCGACTTGCGCAGCCGCTCGGCGACGAGGCCCGCCACGTGCAGGTCGGTCTCCGGCATCACGATGACGAATTCCTCGCCGCCATAGCGCGCCGCAAGGTCGATGCCGCGGATCGATTTGCGAATACGCACCGCGAATTCGCGCAGCACATCGTCGCCGGCATCGTGGCCGTAAGTGTCGTTGATCGATTTGAAGTGATCGATGTCCAGAATCATCAGCGCCAGCGGCTTGCCGCGCGCCGACGCCTGCTCCGCCAGCGTCCCGATGTGGCTCTCCAGATAGCGGCGGTTGTGCAGACCGGTCAGAACGTCGGTCACCGCCATCTCGATGGAATTCTGCACGTTGTCGCGCAGATGATCCGTATAGCGGCGCTTGCGGATCTGCGTGCGTGCGCGCGCCAGAAGTTCGTTCTTGTCCACGGGGCGCAGCAGATAATCGTTCACGCCGATCTCAAGGCCACGCAGCAGCCGCGCATTGTTATCGGCATCCGCGATCGCCAAAATCGGCACGCTGCGGGTTCGCTCCAGCGAGCGCGCCTGGCTGCACAGCCGTAGCCCGTCGTAACTCTCAAGACCGAGCGAGATGATCAGAAGATCGTAATTGCCGTCAGCGGCATGAAACAACGCCTCCGATGGATTGGGCTCGACATCCACATGATGCTCCGTCGCCAGCACAGGCGCCAGCCGCTCATAGGACGCCACGCGATCATCGACCAGAAGAATGCGTCCGCCCTTGCCGGTGTCGGCCACAGCATCGCGCTCGGGCGCCTGCACACCGATTTCGTGCGAGGTGATGGCGCGCATGCGTAACTCATCGGTCATCATCTTCAGCCGCGTCAGCGAACGCACGCGCGCGATCAGCACCACGTCGGACACCGGCTTGGTGAGAAAATCGTCGGCGCCGGCATCGAGACCGCGCACGCGATCGGAAGGACTGTCGAGCGCGGTCACCATCACCACGGGAATGAAATGTGTTCTGGGATTGGATTTGAGCCGGCGGCACACTTCGAAGCCGTCGATGTCGGGCATCATGACATCGAGCAGCACGATATCGCATTCGGCGCGCTCGCAGATTTCCAGCGCCTGCGCACCGCAGCTCGCGGTGACGACGTCGAAATACTCCGCCGAAAGCCTGGCCTCAAGCAGCTTGACGTTTGCCAATACGTCGTCGACGACAAGAACACGCGCGGACATTGCAATCCTCTCAACCGATGAACCGCCGGACGGTCTCGATAAATTTTCCAACTGAAATAGGTTTTGACAAATAGGCCTCACATCCGCCTTCGCGAATTCGCTCTTCATCACCCTTCATGGCAAAGGCGGTGACGGCAACCACCGGTGTCGCGTGCAGATCCTCATCGGCCTTGATCCACTTTGTCACGTCCAGACCGGAAACTTCCGGAAGCTGGATATCCATGAGAATCAAATCCGGACGATGCTGACGGGCAAGTTGAAGCGCCTCGCGACCGTTGCTGGTGCCGATCGTACGATA
>DASWQB010000413.1:0-4095 GCA_036398335.1 Afipia sp.
GCTTCACAAATGCAACCTGCCGCTCACCGGTGAGAAGGTCGTCGACATGGTGGTCACGGACCTTGCTGTCTTCACCATCGACAAGCATGGCAAGGACGGCATGGCGCTGATCGAACTGGCCGATGGCGTGACGCTCGACGAGGTCAAGTCGAAGACCGAGGCGGACTTTCGTGTTGCGCTGAAGAACGCTTGAGCGCATCGGTATCTTTGAATGTCATGCGCGGGCCTGACCCGCGCATCCATCAATAAAATTTCTTGGGATGCATTGCCGGGTCATAGGCCAGCGAAAGCAGCCGTTCTTTGAACGGCCCGGCCATGACGATCTGTAATCTTATTAGGCAATAGCGGCTGTTTTCGAAAACACCACTTCAATCAACGTGCCGGTGTTGGGCCCGCTTTTGATGTTGAATCGCGCGCGGTTGGCTTCGACCAACGCTTTTGTCAGGGACAGGTTGGCGCCGTTGTCGGACGGCAGGCTGTCCGACGCGGCCGGCGTGCGGAACGGCGCCATCGCGGCTGCGATCTCGTTGTCGTTCAGTCCATGTCCGGTGTCGCGCACGCGCAGCACCACTTCGCCGACGTCGGTGGTTGCGGTTGAGACGATGACCTGGCCGCCGGCATTGGCCAGATGAATCGAACTGCCGATCAGGTTGAGTGCGATCTGTCTCAGCGCCCGCGCATCCGCCTGAACATCCGGCAGCGCATGCGCCAGCGAGGTTCGGATGATGATCCGTTCGCGGTTGGCATGTGGCTGGAGCGCGGCGACGCATTGTTCGATCAGCGGATTGAGATCCTGACTGGCGAACGCCAGATCGAGCTTGCCGGATTCGATGCGTGAAAAATCGAGCATGTCGTCGATGATCGCGATCACCCGCTCGCCCGACGCGCGGATGTCCTTCATGTAATCGACGTAGCGTTCGTTGCCGAGCGCGCCGAACCGTTCCTCGATCATCACCTCCGCAAATCCGATGATGGCATTCAACGGCGTGCGGACTTCATGGCTGATGCGCGCCAGCACGTCGGCTTTCGCGCCGGCGAGGCGGTCGGCGACACGGCGCGTTGCCAGGGCTTCGCTCTCGCTCTGCTGCGCTGGTGTCTTATCGCGGAAGATCGCGAAATAGCGCGAGCTCTCCGGCTGCGTGCGGCCCATGATGATCGACAGAGGAATGATGCTGCCGTCGGCGGCACGGCCGAGCACGTCGCGGCCATGATCGAGCAGGCTGGCGACGCCGGCGGCTTTGACGCTTTCCAGATAATCCAGAACGCCGCGCTGGCTTTCCGGCGCGAACAGATCGATCAGACTGCGTCCCACGATGCCGTCGCTGTTGACGCCGAACAGAGCTTCGGCGCTGCGGTTGCACGAATTGATGCGCGCAAGGCCGTCGAACACCAGAATGCCTTCGGCGGTGGTTTCCAGAATGGTCGCCAGCTCTTCGACCTGAATTTTGCCAGCGGAGGATGGAGGCGGTGCGGGCGCTGGCGTCGGCGCGGCTTCCCCGGCTGGCGCAGCGAAAATTAGTGCGTGCGCGTTTTCATCATCCCAGACGATCGTATGCAGATGAGCATTGGCCGGCGAGCTATGCGCGGTCGAAATCACCACCGGCGTTCCTCCGGCGGCGGCATTCTGTGAGGGGCCGGGCTCAACATACAGCGCATCGAGGCCGCCGGCCTCGGTCAGCGCATGGAGGTTTTCATATCCGGTAACGGCGAGAAATGCGCGATTGGCGTAGATCAGCCGGTCGAGACGATACACCAGCACGCCGACCGGCAGATGATCGAATAGCTGAGCGTCCTGCGCGGCAAGCACACGCGGCAATGTGGGCTCGGGCTGAAGCCAGGACGCAGGACCGGCTGCGATAGACTCCATGGGTGCGCTTTCCGGTTCATCGGGCTGCGGCGTTTCGATCGCCGGCGTGACGGCGGCAGGCGGCTCGTCCACGATTGCGGCATCGTTGTCAGCACCGCCTTCCAGGCGCGCCGACAATTGCCGCGCGATTTCGTGAAAGGCGTTATTCTCCACGGCAGTGAGTGACAGCGGCTTCTGCTCGCCACCGGTTCGGAACGGCACGACATTGATAGGCTTTTCCACGGCGTGGTCCGTTTCGGTGGCGGGAGAGCTATTTTCAGTCACAGGTGCGGTCTCAAACGTCGCACATCCGTCCTTCGCTGTCTCCTGCGATATGGGCGCAGAAGCAGAAGAAGGCGCGGAGCGAGGGGGTGTGGATTGCTGTGTACCGAACAAAGTGTCGTGGCGGCGCTGTGCTGCGAGACGATTCAATCCATCCACATCGCGGCAAATGCCGAATCCGCGATAACCGGCGAATTGCCGCGCGCTGTCGTAGATCGGCAGGCCCGACAATTCCACCGGCAGCCGCGTGCCGCTGCCGTCCGCGGGCCATTGCACGACGATGCCGCTCCACGTGTTGCGCGTGGCGATGGCCTGTGTGACGCGCCCATCGGGATCGAGGCCGACCACGTCGGCGATCTCGCTCCACAGCCGTCCGAAGGCGGCGGCGGTACGCATGCCGATCAGCCGGGTGAATTCGTCGGAGCCGAAGGAGAAGTGGCCGTCCACATCCATCTGCCACATGAAGCGAAGCGGATGCCGGCGAAATGCCGTGGTATCGTCCATGAACGGAGTCGCCGCGGCAGTTTCGGTCGCGGTATTTCGCGTGACGTTTGATGATGTCGGCGGCACTTCGCCGTAGGTTTCCTCGACCCTGGCTGTCGCAAGTGCTTCGACAACAGGCGTTTGAACGAAAGGAGCCGGCGGCGTTTCCAGGGGGGCAGCTCGCGGCATCTCATGATGCTGCTCAACGTCCGGATGCGTATCGCGCGATGATGCTTCAGATTGAATCGAAGGTGCGTCCGCGGCCGGTTGTAGCACGTCCGGCGATGGTTCATCTGAATGCATCGTTTCGGTCGCGCCGGACGCGGAAACGGTCTCAGATTTTGTGCACGCAGATGGCACAGCCGCAGCCGCTGTCGCGGCAAGATTTGGCTTGATCAACGCAACGATACCCGTCTCGGCGCCAAGCCCGACTTGATGCAGTGAGAAGTCGCCGAAGGGCGTGGAAAGCTCGCCGGTACTCGTATCTGTCTTATCTCTATCATCTCGCGGCAAGAGTTGCGCGATGTTCAGGGCAGCGGTTTCGAAATTGGGCAACGCACGTGCTGGGTCGTTGCCGCCGACAAGCGATCCATCGGCCGCGAATACGGCTGCGGGAGCGCTCAGTGTGGCGATCAGTTGCATCAATCGTTCGTCAAACGGCAGATTGCGTCCCGCCGGGGCCTGCGACGTTGCGACCAGAATGCCATCAAGGCCCTTCTCCAACGTGATGCGCGAACAGGAGCAGGTCATCAGGCTGCCAAGCGGTGCGCCAAATCCGCGCAGCCGTTCCAGACGCAATGCGCCGGAGGCAGGCAGGCGCGAGGCAAGTTGCATCACCTGGCGGCGATGCGGATCGGCCGGGCCGATGACAGTGCCGGCCAGCGCAGCGTCATCCTTCGCTCCGAAAAATTTCACGCCGGCAGCATTGGCCCACAGAATCCGCGCGCCGTCCGTTGACCAGACCCACGCCGGCGCGCCGCTGACGGCGTGAATCGCCAGCCGGGGATGGCTGATCGCCTGAGCTGAGAAATTGATCTGGATCATACGTGCTCTGATCGAATGCTCTTACCGTATCGAAGTTGCGGCCGTGCGACCGATAGCCTTAACGAAGGATTATCGGTCTCCACTCCAGCCGAGTCCACAATGCCGGGTGAAGGAGGCGGATCAAACCGCTACTAACGTTAACCTCGCACGCGGGGGGTTAATCAACGAGCCTGGTGGGTGGTTCGCAAAGCCGCATCGTTTCCGCCGCACATTCTTTTGCGGATTTGCAGACCCAACCACACCAAAATTATATTTTTCGACTGTCCTTTCGAATCCGACGTTCGCCGAGGGGCGCCGCAACATGACGTGACTTCGGATCCGGGCACGAGCGAAACATTGCAAAATATATCCAGAGGTTCACGATGGGTGTCCGGGGCCTGTCATGACTTTCGATCATGATGACGCAAGCGGTCGCCACCACCCGGAGCGGTGATTAAAAC
>DASWQB010000414.1:0-5960 GCA_036398335.1 Afipia sp.
GAACGGCGCGAGGCCGCCGGAATCGCCGAGCGCGGCGGCTGTCGATGCGATGCCATTGTCGATCTCGGCCTTGGCCTGATCGAGCGGCATGCGGTCCATCTTCAAGATATGGCTCTGCGTGTGGGTGCCGATGGTGTGACCGGCGGCGGCGACCTCGCGCAGCGTTGACGGATTGTACTGAGCCTGCGAGCCGATGATGAAGAAGGTCGCCTTGATGCATTCGGACGCAAGAATGTCGAGCACCGGTTTGGTGTGCTTGGGCAACGGGCCGTCGTCGAAGGTCAGCACCACCTCATGATCCGCGAGCGGGATCGTGTCGTGATATTGCATGATGCCGACGCGCGGGTGTTCGGTCGGATCGACCACCAGTGTCCGCGACGTGCCGAGCGCGTTCGGATTGCCGGGACAATCGGCGGCGTGGACCGGGACGGCAGCGAGGCAGCCGAGAAGCGCAGCGGCGAAAAGGGTCCTGAACACGAAACGAGCCTTAAATGAAAGCATCGGGTTGTTATCGGTCGTTATTGATGCCGAAACTTCATGCCAAAGCAATGAATCTCACCTTAATCATTGGTCTTTTCTGGCCGGGTGTGGCTTGTGCGACTGCGGCCGGAAATGGCCGGCGCCGGAGGGCGCGGAGGCCGCTGTGGGGGACACCACATGGATCACCTTGTAATTGTTGCGCTTGAGATAGCTCAGGAAGGCCGGCAGCATCGCTGCGGTCTGCCGCTTGGTGTCATGGAACAGGATGATGCCTTTGCGGTCCTCCTCCAGCCGCGAAACCACAAGTTGAAGCTGCTGGTCGGGCGTCATCGGATTCCAGTCGCTCGCCCATAGGTCCGCGCCGAACACCGCAAGGCCGCGCTTTTCCACCTGCGCCAAAAGGCTTGGCGTCGAGGCAAATCCGGGAAAGCGGAAAAACGGCGCGGCGGGCGCGCCCAGCGCGGCGTTATCGGCGGCGATGCCGCGGTCGATCTCGTCCAGCGCCTGCGCTTCGCTGATCCGGTTCAAAATCCGGTGAGACCAGGTGTGATGTCCGATGCTGTGGCCGCCCGCGGCGATGGCCCTGACTGTTTGCGGGTTGGCCTGCGCGTTGCGCCCGATCAGGAAGAACGTCGCCTTGACGCATTCGGCTGCCAGCGCGGCGAGCACCTTGTTGGTGGTGGCCGGGAAGGGGCCGTCATCGAAGGTCAGCACCACTTCCTTGTCGGCGAGCGGCAGGGTTTGCGGAAAACTCTTCAGGCCGACACGCGGAAACGCCGAAGGATCGACGCTCATGATCCGCGCCGTGCCGAGCGCGTCCGGGCGCGGGCAGTTCGCGGCCATCGACCGCGAGGACGTGGCCAAGGATGCCGCGAGCGCGAGGCCAAGCAGCGATGCCGCGACGCCGAGCGAGCGCTGCTTTCGTTGCCTTGCGACTTTATGGTGCACGGTCATTGTTTTCGTTGCTTTGATGCTTGCCGATTGGGTAATGCGGCGTGATCGGGGTGGCAATGCGGCATTGTCATCGATTCTTCGGGAGGGTGGCGTGAACGACCGGCAGGACCTCACCGAACAGGCCGTCATCCAAGGCGAATCCGTGCTGGATCGCTACCCGCTGCGGGACGAGGATGGCAACATCCGTCCCCGTTTTGTCGTGATGATCGAGGACGCGGTTCAACGCGGCGATGCGGCGTTTCTCGGCCAGATCGTCGGCGAACTGCACGAGGCCGATCTCGGCAATCTCTTGGAGGCGCTGGAGCCCGATCTGCGGCCCAGGCTGATCGAGCTGACCGCGACCGATTTCGATTTTTCCGCGCTCAACGAGGTTGACGGCACCATCCGCGAGGAAATCCTCGAGGAGCTGGAACCGGAGACGGTCGCCGAGGGCGTGCGCGAACTGGAGTCGGACGACGCGGTCGAACTGCTCCAGGACCTCGACGAGGAGGACAAGGAGGAAATCCTCGAACATCTGCCGCAGTCCGAGCGCGTCGCGCTGGAGCGCGGCCTCGATTATCCGGATGATTCCGCCGGACGGCGGATGCAGACCGAATTCATCGCGGTCCCGGGCGACTGGACCGTGATCCAGGCCATCGCGCATATCCGCGACACCGCCGAACTGCCGGACCGGTTCTACGAAATCTACGTTGTGGACGCGAACCAGCACCTCAAGGGCGCGGTGCCGCTCGACAGTCTTTTGCGCGCCCGGCGTCCCGGACCGATCACCGACCTGATCGACGAGGACCGCCGCCGCGTGTCCGTGCTGGAAGAGCAGGGCGACGTCGCGCGCATGTTCGGCAAATACAACCTCGTTGCCGCGCCTGTGGTCGATACCGATGATCGCCTCGTCGGCGTCATCACCATCGACGACGTGGTGGACGTGATCGAGGAGGAGGCCGACGAGGAGGTCAAGGCGCTCGGCGGCGTGCGCCGCGACGAGGCGTTGTCCGACACGTTCTGGAGCATCGCCAAGGGCCGCTTCAACTGGCTGCTGGTCAATCTGGCCACCGCCTTTCTCGCTTCCTCTGTGCTCGGCCTGTTCGAGGGCGAGCTGGAGAAGATGGTCGCGCTCGCGGTGCTGGCGCCGATCGTCGCCAGTCAGGGCGGCAACGCCGCCACGCAAACCATGACGGTGGCGGTGCGCGCGCTCGCCACACGCGAGCTTGGCGCGTGGAACGCGCTGCGCGTGGTGTCGCGCGAGGTTTCGGTCGGCTTCGTCAACGGGCTGGCGTTCGCGATCATCACCGGCATCGCGGCGGTGGCGTGGTTCAGGATTCCGGGCCTTGGCGTCGTCATTGGCCTTGCGATGCTTTGCAATCTCGTCGCCGGCGCGCTTGGCGGCATTCTGATTCCGATGGCGCTCGACAAGTTCAGGGCCGATCCGGCGGTGGCCTCGGGCACCTTCGTCACCACGGTGACGGACGTGGTCGGTTTCTTCGCGTTTCTCGGAATTGCGAGTCTTTGGTTCGGGCTGAAGTAGCTTTAAGGCTTTCTTAACCATACTTCGCTGACCATGTGCGTGCGTGTTCCGCAAAAGTGGGCACCGGTTTGCGATCAGAACACGCGCCAAGTTTATATTTAAGAGCATTTTCTGGCGGCTAACCGGATTCCACTTAGCCGGAAAATGCTCTGCACGGAGCAGGATCGACATGCAGCGTTTGCGGCTGAAAGCGGACGGGCGGATCGTCGAACTGAAGGACGGGCGCGAGATGCCGCTTGTGCCCTCGCTCAATCCGCCGCGCGATCTTTCTCCGAAGCCGGCACGGCCGCGCCGGACATCCACGCCGGTGCCGCAGGTCCGCGAATTGCGTCTGCGCGCGCAACTGACCCAGGCCGAATTCGCCGCGAAGCTTGCCGTGCCGCTGGAGACCATCCGCAACTGGGAGCAGGGCAAGCGCATGCCGCGCGGCCCGGCGATGGCGCTCCTTGCCGTGATCGCCCATGCGCCGGAGACGGTGTTTGCCGCGCTGGCCGACGACGCCAAGGTCTAACCGCGATTAAGTGACCCCGGCGTCCGGCGCGTGGCAACCATTGCCATTGTTGGCGATTGTTCTCATCGCACACTTATGAGGACCAAAGGAGCGCACATGCACTTTGTCGAGGCGAACGGCGCGCATATTCCCGCTATCGGGCTCGGCACCTGGGAGTTGCAGGGGCGTGATTGCGCGCGCGTGGTCGAACAGGCGCTGCGACTCGGCTATCGGCATATCGACACCGCGCAAATCTATGAGAACGAACGCGATGTCGGCGCGGGGCTGCGCAGCTCCGGCGTGCGGCGCGACGATGTGTTCGTCACGACAAAAGTATGGACCACGCATTTCGCGCCTCACGATCTCGAACGCTCGGCGAAGGACAGTCTCGGCAAACTGCGGCTCGCCGATGTGGACCTGTTGTTGCTGCATTGGCCGAACCCGCAGGTGCCGCTTGGCGAGACGCTCGGCGCGCTGGCGCGGGTCAGGCAGATGGGACTGACGCGTCATATCGGCGTGTCGAACTTCACGGTGGCGCTGATCGAGGAGGCGATCGCGCTCTGCAGCGAGCCTTTGGTGTGCGATCAGGTCGAGTATCATCCCTATCTCGATCAGGCGAAAGTCATCGGCGCCTGCCGCAAGCGTGACATGGCGGTGGTGGCCTACAGCCCGATCGCCAAGGGCAGGATCAAGAACGACGAGACGTTGGCGCGGATCGGTGCGCGCTACAGAAAATCCCCGGCACAGGTCTGCCTGCGCTGGCTGATCCAGCAGAACGTGGTCGCGATCCCGCGCACCTCGAAGGTCGAGCGGTTGTCCGAGAACATCGAGGTGTTCGACTTCAATCTCGATGACGAGGAGATGACGGAGATTTTCGCGCTGGCCTCACCGCAGGGGCGGCTGACCAATTTCGGTTTTGCGCCGAAATGGGATTAGTTTTGTTACGAGTTGCACAATGAAAAGATGTCGTCCCCGCGAAGGCGGGGACCCAGTCGGAAGACTGCGTCAATCACAACTCATCGTCATTGATAACGATATATTGTAAGTCTGGGTCCCCGCCTTCGCGGGGACGACGACATCCTGTAAAGCAATCCCATGTTCTTCATTCTCTCAAAGACATTCGGCTTCGTCGCCACGCCCTCAAATTTTGCCGCGCTTTTGTGCCTCGCCGGCGTGCTTCTGCTCGCCACGCCCTGGCGTATCCTCGCTTCGAAACTGATCGTCAGCGGTGTCGTACTGCTGCTCTTGTTCGGATTTTCGCCGCTCGGAAACGTGCTTCTGCTGCCTTTGTCGGAGCGTTTTCCGCCATGGCATGATGATGGCCGCCTGCCGGACGGCATCATCGTGCTGGGCGGCGCGATCAATCCGGAACTCTCGGCGGCGAGGGGCACGCCGGAAATCAATTCGGCCGCCGAGCGCATGACGGCGGCGGTCGAACTGGCGCGGCGTTTCCCCAACGCGCGGATCGTGCTGACCGGCGGCAACAACAGCCTCATCAATCCGGTGTCCACCGAGGCGATGGCCGGCGCGTTGTTTCTCGAAAATCTCGGCATCGCGCATGACAGAATCCTGCTTGAGGACAAAGCGCGCACCACATCCGAGAACGCGGTCTTCACGCGCGATTTTCTCAAGCCCAAGCCCGGCGAATATTGGCTGCTCGTGACATCGGCGATGCACATGCCGCGCGCGGTCGGCGCGTTCCGGGCCGCGGGCTTCGAGGTCGAGCCTTATCCGGTGGATTGGCGCACGCGCGGCTGGCGCGATGCGTCAGTGCCGTTCGATACGCTAAGCGGCGGGCTCTCGCGCACCGATGCCGCCGCGCACGAATGGATCGGACTGATCGGCTATCGGCTCAGCGGTCGCAGCAGCGAATTGTTTCCGGTGCCGAAAGCGCGGTGAGACATTTTCACGCGCGGCATGTTTCCTCGCGCGATCGCAGCAACGCCGATTTCATCAAATCATCATGGAACGCGCATGCCGCCCTCCGGTTGAACGAACAATCAACGCAAGGAGGGTTCAATGGATTGGAATCAAGTCGAAGGGAACTGGAAGCAGCTCAAGGGCAAGATGAAGGAACAGTGGGGCAAGCTCACTGATGACGATCTCGATGTGATTGCCGGAAACCGCGATCAGCTCGAAGGTAAACTTCAGGAGCACTACGGTTATCAGAAAGATCAGACCAAAAAGCAGGTCGATGATTGGTTCAAGAAACTGGAGTCGTAAGGGAGACGATCATGCCTGATCCGAAGGATGAGACAAACCCGGTCCAGACCGCCGGAACAATCGGCGGTCGAGGGGCGACAATCCGCCCGCGCAAAGACGAGGATGAACAGGCCTCGCCCGGAGCGGCGGCGGATCAAAAACAACTCGCCCATCGTGACGAGGATTGACGACGAGCAGTGATCCCATCAGCCCCCGCTTCGGCGGGGGCTTTTGTGATTCAGTGGTGCGCAGCACCGTGATAAAGCAGCACCAGTTAAAGCTCCCGCCGCTTTAACTGCATCCAAACGCAAT
>DASWQB010000415.1:0-2581 GCA_036398335.1 Afipia sp.
TGAAGCTCGGCCGCGTTTTCGAAAGCGCGGGTCCCGCATCGGCGGCGCCGTCATTTTCCTGATTTTGTAATCGGGCAGAACAGTCCATGAGGAGCGGCAAGTAGATGAGTTATCGGATCTCCGTCGATACGGGCGGCACGTTTACGGACGTCGTGGTTTCGGATGCCAGCGGCAAGGTCGTGATCGGCAAGGCCCTCACGACTCATGAGCGCATCTTCAACGGCGTGACCGCAGCCATCGGTGTCGCGGCGGAGCAACTTGGAAAATCCATCGACGATCTGCTGCGCGAAGCGAATGTCTTCATCTACGGCACGACCCGCGCCATCAACGCAGTGGTCACCAAGCGGACAGCGAAGACAGCTTTTCTCACGACGGAAGGCTTTCCGGACATTCTTCTGTTCCGTGAAGGCGGCAAGGCCAATCCAAGCGATTTCTCGCAGAATTTTCCGCAGCCTTATATTCCCCGCCGTCACACTTTCGAGATTCCCGAGCGCATTACCGCCGCCGGATCGGTCTTCACGGCGCTCGACGAGACCAGAGTGCGATCAATTCTGGCCGAACTGAAAAAGCAGGGTTTCGAGGCCGTCGCGGTCAGCCTGATCTGGTCGATTACCAATCCTGTGCATGAGTTGCGGCTGGGGGAGCTGATCGAAGATCTGCTGCCTGGCGTGCCTTACACGCTCTCGCATCAACTGCTGCCGATCATGCGCGAATATCGCCGTGCGTCGGCAACGGCCATCGATGCTTCGCTGAAACCGCTGATGCAGCATCATTTCAAGGAAATGAACGCCGATCTGCGCGCGGCGGGTTATACGGGGGAATTGCTCATCAGCACATCGGTCGGCGGCTGCATGAGCGTCGCCGAAGTCGCCGAGCGTCCCATCCACGCACTGAAGTCCGGCCCGGCCATGGCGCCGGTCGCGGCGCTGTCCTACGCCAAGCTCGAGAATTTGAATCGCGATATCATCGTCGTCGATACGGGCGGCACGACGTTCGATGTCGGCCTCGTGCGCGACGGCAATCTGGTTCATACGCGGGATTCCTGGCTTGGCGGCCGCTGGGTCGGCGAACTTATCAGCATGTCGACGGTGGACGTTCGCAGCATCGGCGCCGGCGGTGGCTCCATCGCGTGGATCGATGCAGGTGGCCTTTTGCGCGTCGGCCCGCAGAGTGCCGGATCGGTGCCCGGGCCCGCGAGCTACGGACGCGGGGGCGATTTCCCGACTGTGACCGACGCGGCGGTGGTTCTTGGCTATCTGGACCCGAACTATTTCGTTGGCGGCAAGATGTCACTCGACGTTGCTGCGGCGGATCGGGTGATCGCCAAATTGGCGGATTCGATCGGACGGTCCAAGCTCGATACGGCCTACGCCATTCTGCAGGTCGCCAACGAGATGATGATCAAGGCAATCGGCGAGCTTACCATCAGCGAAGGGCTTAATCCCGCCGAAAGTCTTCTGGTGGCCGGAGGCGGTGCCGCCGGTCTCAACATTCTGCCGATCGCGCGTGAGCTCGGCTGTGCGTCGGTTCTGATCCCGAAGACGGCGAGCGCGCTCAGCGCGTATGGCATGCAGGTTTCGGATATCTCGACCCAGTATTCAGGCACGCTGCTGACGAACTCGCGACGCTTCGACGTCGAGGGAGTGGTCAGAACGCTTGGCAGGATCGACGAGGAGCTGGACCGCTTCGTGGCCGCGCTCCCCTCGATCACGCCCGATCAGGTGACGAAAAGCTATTCTGTCGAGGCGCGGTATCAGTCGCAGGTGTGGGAGCTGGAGACGGAGCTGCCATCGGGAACGATCGCATCGCAAACCGATGTGGCCGCGCTGGCGGAGGCTTTCCACAAGGTTCACGAGCGCGTCTATGCGGTTCGCGATCCGGGCAGCACGGTGGAATTCGTGAACTGGAAGGGACGCGTGGCGGTTCGCGTCGCGCCCGAGCTCGTGCCGGCACCCGTGACGGCGAAGCGTGAAGGGAAGCCGACGCGCTTTCGCGAGGCGTTCTTCGGGCCGAGCGGCACGCTCAAGGTGCCTGTCTATCGCGGTTCTGAACTCGAGCCCGGAGTGGAGTTCAAGGGACCGGCGATCATCGAGGAGCCCACCACGACGGTGGTCGTCTATCCGGACATGACGGCGCGCGTCAGCGGCTCCGGCAATTTCATCGTTCACATCGACTGAGGCACGCACCATGTCCAACATTTCAAAGCAGACGCTCAGCGCGCTTGATCCGGTGCTGACGACGATCATGAGCAACCGGCTGGACGGCATCGTTCGCGAGATGACCAACACGCTGCTGCGTTCGGCGCGCTCGGCGGTGATCAGCAGCGCGCGCGATTTTTCCTGCGGAATCGTGTCCGCTGACAACGAGCTTCTTGCCTCTGCGGAGGGGCTGCCGGTTCATATTTTCGGCATGAACGTGCAGACGGCGGCGATCGCCAAATACCATCCCGATTATCGGGATGGGGATGCCTATCTCGACAACGATCCCTACGGCGGCAACACCCATGCGGCGGACCATACCTTCATGGTCCCGGTGTTCTTCGAAGGCGAGCACCTGTTCACCGTCTGCGCCAAGGCGCATC
>DASWQB010000416.1:0-3071 GCA_036398335.1 Afipia sp.
CGGCCAAGCTCAGCGCAGCGATGCAGGGTCGGAAACACCTTGCCGGGATTGAGCAGCCCCTTCGAGTCGAAGGCGCACTTCAGCCGCTGCTGCTGGGCGAGGTCGATCTCGGTGAACATTTCGGGCATCAGATCGCGCTTCTCGACGCCGACGCCGTGCTCGCCGGTCAGCACGCCGCCGAGCTTGACGCACAGCCGCAGGATGTCCGCGCCGAAGGCCTCGGCCCGCTCCATCTCGTCCGCGATATTCGCATCGTACAGAATGAGAGGGTGAAGATTGCCGTCGCCGGCATGAAACACGTTGGCGCAGCGCAGGCCATATTTCTTTCCAAGCTCACGGATCCCGGCCAGCGCCTCGGGCAATTTGCCACGCGGAATCGTGCCGTCCATGCACAGATAATCCGGCGACAGGCGGCCGACCGCCGGGAACGCCGCCTTGCGTCCGGCCCAGAATAGCAGCCGCTCCTGCTCGGAATTCGAGATTTGCAGCGTGGTTTGCCCACACCCGCGCGCAATCGTCTCCACGCGGTTGATGAGTTCGTCAACCTCGACGGTCGGGCCGTCCAGCTCGATAATCAACAGCGCCTCGACATCCAGCGGATAGCCCGCATGAACGAAGGCTTCGGCGGCGTGAATAGCCTCCTTGTCCATCATCTCCATGCCGCCCGGAATGATCCCCGCGCCGATGATCCTGGCGACGCATTCGCCCGCCGCCTCGACCTGCGGAAAACCGACCATCAGCGCGCGCGCGGTCTCCGGTTTTTTCAGGATGCGCACGGTCACCTCGGTGACGACGCCAAGCAAGCCCTCCGAGCCGGTAATCACGCCCATCAGATCGTAGCCGTCATTTTCGGGCGACTTGCCGCCGATCCGCAAAACCTCGCCGGTGATGAGGACGAATTCGCAGCCCAGCACGTTGTTAGTGGTGAGGCCGTATTTCAGGCTGTGAACGCCCCCGGAATTTTCCGCGATGTTGCCGCCGATCGAGCAGGCGATCTGCGAGGACGGATCGGGCGCGTAATAAAAGCCCTCATGCGCGACCGCCTGGCTGATCGCCAGATTGGTGACGCCGGGCTCGACGACCGCGACGCGGTTCTCGAAATCGATCTCGCGCACGCGCTTGAATTTGCCAAGGCCGAGCAGCACGGCGTCCTTCAACGGCAGCGAACCGCCGGACAGCGAGGTTCCCGAACCGCGCGGAACCACCTTGATGCCGTTGTGGTGGCAATATTTCAGAATCTGCGAGACCTGCTCGGTGGTGTCGGGAAGCACCACCACCATCGGCACCTGACGATACGCGGTCAGCGCGTCCGATTCATAAGGCAACATCTCTGCGGCGCTGGAGATCACGCCTTCGCCCGGCACGATCGTCTGCAACGCTGCGACGATCTCCTCGCGGCGCGCCAGAATGGCCTCATCGGCCGCAGGCATCATGATCGACATCGACACGTCTCCGTTAGGAACTGACCAACGTGCAACCCGTGCGGAGGGTACAGTTACGCCGCGCACCATAGCTGCATGCCGATAACATATCATATATCCCGTGATGTTTCGAAATGCCCCAAATCGTCATGCCCAGACTTGACCCGGGCATCCATCAAATCGAATGAACCTCGTTTCGAACGATGGATTGCCGGGCATAGGCAAAACGAAGTGACGCCGTTCTTCGAACGTCTATGCCCGGCCATGACAAATCCCGTTGTACGGGTGCCATGAGAATATCAAAGGCGTCAGGCTCCGGCCGCCATCTTCACCGGCAGCACCGCCTGCACCACGAGGCCACGTGCGCGCGCATCGAGCACGCCGACGGCCCGCAGCGCAAACAGTGCAATGGTCTGAACCGCATCGCGCAGCTTTCCCGAATCGTCGGCAGCCTGCGGCGCCAGCGGCCCGACGAGGGATTCGTGCAGCGCGCCGATTAACGCCGTCGCCGCCATCGAGGTGTCCTGCGCCGGCAGATGGCCGGCCCGCATCGCAGCCGCGATCCGCGATTCGATCTCGCCGGCGATCTCGCGGCGGCTGGCGAGGCGCGAGGCGGTGACATCGACATCCACCGGCTCGGCCAGAATGCCCCAGGCGAGCTTGCGGTTCGACACCACATGCACCGCGATGGTGGTGACGGCGGCGGCGAGCGCGGACGAGGGTCCCGGCGCGGCGTCAGCGGCGCGGCGGATCGCGACCAGTTCGGCATGGGAAACATCGGCGATCAGTTCGGAAATCAGATCGGCCTTGGACGGAAAGTAGCGATAGACCGTGCCTGCGGCGACCTTGGCGCGCGCGGCGACCGGAGCGATCTGCACCGCCGCCATGCCGCCTTCGGCGGCAGCTTCGCGCGCGGCCGTCAGGATCGCAGCGCGGCGCGCCGCGAGACGTTTCACAACCTGATGCGTACGCCGATAAACCATTGCAGCCGTGAATCCCCGCCAGAGTCCGGTTCAACCTCGTTGAAACAGACTCAGGCTTTCTTCTTATTTGAGCATGATCTTGTCCGAAAACGGAGAGCCGCTTTATGGGATCACGCTTTAAAGACTGAACACCAGTTCAAAAACGCTGACAAGATTATTCCGACACGCGCGAAAAAATCGCAGGCAGCAAATAGTCTGATGTCATGAAACGATCAGGCACGCTGCATTGAAGTTGTTGCACCGCACTCGCGCACCGGCCCGCAACGATCCCGCAGCGCTGCGCGATCGTTCCGGCCACGCGCAAGGTCGTGACGAAGATAGGCCTGCCCCAGAATCTGAAGCTGCGTTTCTTTTTGAATGCCCCAGTCACAGGCCAAGAGAAGCATGGCCTTTGCACGCGAAGAATAACGATAGGTATCCGATGTCGTCCCCGCGCAGGCGGGACGACGCAGCGCCATCCCAGACTCGTCAGTACGAGCCTCTTGGCACCCATGAAAAAGGCCGCCCAAAGGGCGGCCTTTCGAAAATGTGAGAAACCAGACGCTTACGCCTGCGGCTGCGGTTCCAGCCCGGTGTCCGGACGCGGGCGCGGCTTGCCGGCCGGCGGCACCGCAGAGGTACGCGGACCCGACGGCTCGAGAACGGATTCGCGGTTCGGCTTCTTGCC
>DASWQB010000417.1:0-1735 GCA_036398335.1 Afipia sp.
AGCTGCGCGAACGCCGACGCATGGCTTTCGGGGAAACCGTAGCTGCCGAAGCCCTTGATCTGGTCGAAGCAACTTTGCGCGAACTGCGGATCGTAACCGCGCGCGATCATGCGATCGACCATTCTCCTTTCGAATTTCGGCATGGTGCCGACATTACGGAATGTCGCCATCGCCCGGCGCAAGCCATTGGCTTCTTCGGGAGTGAATTTTGCCGCCTCCATGGCGATGCGCATGGCCTGCTCCTGAAACAGCGGCACACCGAGCGTCTTGTGCAGCACGTCCCTCAGCTCGTTCCTGTTGCCGCCCTTGGGGTAGGGATATTCGATGTCCTCCGGCTTCATCTGCCGGCGTTGCAGATATGGATGCACCATGTTGCCCTGAATGGGGCCGGGCCGCACGATGGCGACCTCGATCACGAGATCGTAAAAAGTACGAGGCTTCAAGCGTGGCAACATGTTCATCTGCGCGCGGCTCTCGACCTGAAACACGCCGAGCGACTCGCCCCTGCACAGCATGTCGAATACCTCAGGGCTGTCTTCGTTTTCGGACTTGATGTCCGCAAGCTCATAACGTTTGCCCTTATGATTCGCGATCAGATCGAAGCATTTGCGGATACAGGTCAGCATGCCGAGCGCCAGAACATCGACCTTCATCATCCGCAATGCATCGATGTCATCCTTGTCCCACTCGATGAAGGTGCGATCATCCATCGCCGCATTGCCGATCGGCACATAGGTGTCGAGCCGGTCCTGCGTCAGCACATAGCCGCCGACATGCTGCGACAGATGACGCGGGAATTCGATCAGTTCGCACGCAAGCGAGACGGCGCGGACAATCATCGGATTAGACGGATCGAACCCGGCCTGTTTCACCTGCATCTCGCTGAGACCCTCGCCCCAGCTTCCCCATACCGTATCTGCCAGCGCGGCGGTGACATCCTCGGTCAGGCCCAGCACCTTGCCGACGTCACGGATGGCGCTACGCGGACGATAATGGATCACGGTCGCGACAATCGCGGCGCGGTGGCGGCCATAACGCCGATAGACATATTGCATCACCTCTTCGCGGCGCGAATGTTCGAAATCGACGTCGATGTCCGGCGGCTCCAGTCGCTCCTCAGAAATGAATCGTTCGAACAGCACATCCGTCTCGGCCGGATTTACCGAGGTGATACCAAGCACATAACAAACGGCTGAATTTGCAGCCGATCCTCGGCCCTGACAAAGAATCTTTTGACCGCGGGCATAATGAACAATGTCGTGAACCGTCAGAAAGTAATGCGCGTATTTCAGTTTTTCGATCAGACGAAGTTCCTTGTCGATGGTCGCGCGCAGCTTCTGGTCGATCCCGCCGGGGAAATAATGCCGGATGCCCTGCTCGGTCAGGTCCTCGAGATGCTGCTGCGCGGTCTTGCCCGGCGGCACAGGTTCGTCGGGATAGCGGTATTCCAGCTCTTTCAGCGTGAAATTGATACGGTCGGCAAAGCGTATGGTTTCCGCCAGAGCTTCGGGATAGTCCCTGTAAAGACGAGCCATGTCCTTGGGATGCTGCAAATGACGCTCGGCGTGGGCTTCCAGTTTCTTTCCGATGGCATGAATCGTCGTCCTCTCACGGATACAACTGAGGACATCCTGCAAGGTCCGGCGCCGGTGAAAGTGATACAGCGCATCATTGGTCGCGATTAACGGCACGCGCGCTGTCGATGAAATCCGCTCCAGCTTCGACATCCGGCGGC
>DASWQB010000418.1:0-12804 GCA_036398335.1 Afipia sp.
GATTGGCGCGCAGGACCTCAAGCACCTTCGCGGTGCGAAGCGAGCCTGTGGTGCCCAGATCAGGCGCGCGGTAGATCGCGACTTGCGCGGCGACGCCGGCATTGTCGACCAGATCGCCGATCCGGACCACTTCGCTGTTGACGGTGACGCTGGCGCGCAGCACGGGCGCTGTGGACGCGTCGCGTTCGGCCTGTTGCGCCAGCGCCGGCGTGCAGGGCGCGGCGATCAGGAGTGCAATGGCAAAAGCGGAGCGGAAGGTCATGAGGCTTGTCATGGGCGTTCTCTTTGCTCTGGCGCTTAACGGAACATGCCGGTGGTGGACTGCATCATCTGGTCGGCGGCGCTGACGACCTTGGCGTTCATCTCATAGGCGCGCTGCGCGGCGATCAGGTCGGACAGTTCGGACACCACCTCAACGTTGGCCTGTTCGAGATTGCCCTGCTGCATGTCGCCATAGCCGTCGACGGTGGCGTTGCCGTCCTGCGGCGGACCGGAAGCCGGCGTATCGTTGAACAAATTGTCGCCGATCGATTGCAGGCCGGCCTTGTTGATAAAGCGCGTCAGGCCGATCTGGCCAACCACGGTTGGCGTGGTCGAGCCGGGAAGCAGTACCGTCACCTGTCCTTGCGGATTGATGGTCATCTGCGAAGCGTTCTGCGGGATCGTGATCGTCGGCTGCACCGGATTGCCCTGCGCGTTGACGATGCGGCCGGTGCCGTCGGTGGTGAACGAGCCGTCGCGGGTATAGGCGTAGGTGTTGTCCGGCAGCTGGATCTTGAAATAGCCTTCGCCGCGGATGGCGATATCGAGATCGCCGCCGGTCGGCGACAATGTGCCCTGCGTCATCAGGCGCGGCGTGCCGACGGTCTTGACGCCGCCGCCGATGTCGATGCCGACCGGAATCACGGTGCCCTGATCGGAGGCCTGTGCGCCGACGCGCTGGACGTGGTCGTAAATGAGGTCCTGAAACTGCGCGCGCTGCTTCTTGTAGCCGGTGGTGCGCAGGTTGGCGATATTGTTGGAAATGACCTGGACGTTCAATTCCTGGGCGGCCATGCCGGTTGCTGCGGTGTAAAGAGCGCGCATGGGTTTGTCTCCTTATGCCGGAACGTCGGCGAGCGACTGGATCGCGGATTTGCGAAGATCGCTTTGCTGCTGCATCAGCGAGGCGACCGACTGGTAGGTGCGGCTGACTTCCATCAGCCGGCTCATTTCGGTCACCGCGTTGACGTTGGATTTTTCGATGAAGCCCTGATTGACGCGCGAAGTCGTATCGGGCTGCGCCGATGCCCCGCCGGACGAGAACAGGTTGCTGCCCTCGCGCTTGAGGTTCTGAGGATTGTCGAACGAGGCGATCTTCAATTTTCCGCGGATCGAGTCGACCTGCGTCACGGTGCCTTCGCGCACCGTCACCGTGCCGTCTTCGGAAATGTTGATGTCGCGATCGGTCTGCTGGAATGTAATCGGGCCTCCGGTGCCGAGCACCGGGTTGCCGCCGGCGGTGACAAGTTGTCCCTGCGCGTTGATCTGCAAGCCGCCGTCGCGGGTGTAGCGTTCGCCGCCCGGCGTCTGCACGGTAAGAAAGCCCTTGCCATTGATGGCGACGTCGAGCGGATTGCCGGTTCGCTCGTTGGACCCCGGCGAGAAATCCTGCATCGTGGCGCGGTCCTGGACGAAGCTGACGCGGCGGTCGCTTGAGCTGAAATTGTCCTCGTGTGCGCCGGTCTGCAGAAATTCCTCGAACAGCGAATTGCTGGCCTTGAATCCGTTGGTGTTGACGTTCGCCACGTTGTTGGCGACGACGTCGATCTGGCGCTCAAGCGCCACCGAGCGCGATAAGGCGACGAGAAGCGTGTTCTTCACCGTCAGTTCTCCCCTTCAGGAACCACGATCTGCCTCTCCCAAAGCCGATGGCGGTTCGTTAAACCGCCCAAAACGGATGGCGGTTCGTTGGGCCGCCTCGCTCTCCCAAGCGGACGGCTTGCCATGGTTAATGCGAGGTCCGTGCCAAAGTGAATTATCTAGCTTTTGCAATCAGGTAGATGGTTTTCGCTGGCGGCGGCACGCGGCAATAAGGTCTTGTTGACCATGCCAGCCCGGCAATTTTTTCCTATCTGCGCGATGAAAGAAAGGTTCCGTTAACCATTGCGGACATAGCGTCATCGCAACAGGACGCTCGCGCTTCGGCGGCATTTAGTCTCGCGTAATCAAGCCAGTTCGGTGCATCGGGCCACTCCCAAACAGGCGGGCAGGGCGATGGCAGAGGATGATCGGACGGAAGAGGGCGCCGAAGGCGCACCGCCGAAGAGCAAGCGCAAGCTCATTATAATAGTCGGCGCCGCGCTGATGACGCTCATCGTCGGCGGCGGATCGTGGTTCATGTTCTTCCGGGGACACGGTGAGGAGAAGCCGGCAGAGGTTGCCGCCAAGCCGCCGGTGTTCATGGACGTGCCGGAGCTCTTGGTGAACCTCGCCGCCCAGCCGGGCGAGCGCACGCAATATCTGAAGGTCAAGGTTGTGCTCGAGGTAAAGGACGCGTCCGTGGTGGCGCAGATTCAGCCGACCATGCCGCGCGTCACCGATCTGTTTCAGACCTACCTGCGTGAATTGCGGCCGGGCGATCTCAACGGATCGGTCGGGCTGTTCCGCCTGAAGGAAGAACTGACGCGCCGCGTCAACGTCACGGTCGCGCCGGGGCAGGTGAGCGCGGTGCTGTTCAAGGAAATCGTCATTCAGTGACGGGACGAGGCGGGGGATATGACACCGGGCAATGACGTCGATCAGGATGCGCTGGCCGCCCAATGGGAGGGCGCGCTGGATTCGCAGGATCCGGCGGAGGCCGCGGCCGAGGCGGAGAACAACGAACTCACCGAGTCGATGGCCGAGCAATGGGCCGCGATGGTCGACGATGGCAGCCGTGGCTTCGGCAACAAGGCCAGCAGCGGCGAGCGCGTGCTGTCGCAGGAGGAAATCGACAACCTGCTCGGCTTCAGCGACGGCGAAGTCAACATCGAGGACAATTCGGGCATCCGCGCCATCATCGATTCGGCGATGGTGTCCTATGAACGTCTGCCGATGCTCGAAATCGTCTTCGACCGCCTCGTGCGGCTGATGACGACGTCCTTGCGCAATTTCACCTCCGACAACGTCGAGGTCTCGCTCGACCGCATCACCTCGGTGCGCTTCGCCGACTATCTGAACTCCATCCCGCTGCCTTGCGTGCTGACGGTGTTCAAGGCCGAGGAGTGGGAAAACTTCGGCCTGTTTACGGTCGATTCCAGCCTGATTTATTCGATGATCGACGTGCTGCTGGGCGGCCGCCGGGGCCAGGCGTCGCTGCGCATCGAGGGCCGGCCTTACACCACCATCGAGACCAATCTGGTCAAGCGTCTTGTCGAAGTCGTGCTGGCGGATGCCGAGCAGGCGTTCCGTCCGCTTTCGCCGGTGACTTTCACCATCGACCGGCTCGAGACCAATCCGCGCTTTGCCGCGATCAGCCGTCCGGCCAACGCCGCCATTCTGGTGCGTCTGCGCATCGACATGGAAGACCGCGGCGGCAATGTCGAACTGCTGCTGCCTTACGCGACCATCGAGCCGATCCGGCCGGTGCTGCTCCAGATGTTCATGGGTGAAAAATTCGGCCGCGATCCGATCTGGGAAGGCCATTTCGCCACCGAGATCGCGCAGGCCGAGATGTTCGTGGACGCCGTGCTCTATGAGGCCGACATCCCGCTCAAGCAATTGATGAGCCTGAAAGTCGGCGACACGCTGCCGCTCGGCATCCGCCCCGATGCGCTGGTGTCGGTGCGCTGCGGCGACGTCACTCTCAGCGAAGGCCGGATGGGAAGAGTTGGCGACCGTGTCGCCATCCGCGTCCAGAAACCGCTGCGCAAGCCTCACACCACCTACGCGATGTTCGAAAAGGCGGATGAGCAAACAAAATTGATGGAGGCACAATGAACCATTCTATCGGAATCATCATCGAAAGCCTTGTCGCGGTCCTGCTGCTGTTCACCATCGGCTATTGCCGGCTGCTCAACACCCGCCTGAAAGTGCTGAAAGCCGACGAGCAGTCGTTGAAGGCGACGATCGCCGAACTGATCACGGCGACCGAGATCGCGGAGCGCGCCATCGGCGGGCTGAAGGTGACGGTGCGCGAATGCGACCAGAATCTCGGCAGCCAGCTTGCGACCGCGTCAGACCTCACCGGCACGCTTGGGCGGCAGATCACTGCCGGCAATGAAATCCTCAAGCGGCTGTGCGATATCGCGCTCGCCGCACGGGTTCAGCAGCAGCATGAGCCCGCCCCGGCACCATCGGCGGCGCCTGCACCGGCACCTCGCACGTCCGACGCCAAGGCCATCGTCGCCGCGGCGCAGGCTTTTGCTGAACGGCGGCGGGCAGGCCTCGCCGCATGAACTTTATCCGTGAGTTCAGAATCATTCCCGTGGTCCTGATCGCGATCAGTTGTCTGGTCGTGCTCAAGGTCGCGGGTCTGCTTCTGGACGGCGGATATATTTTCAACGATCAGCCCGCGCCCGCCAAAACCTCATGGGCGCAGGAGACTTTCAATTTCCCGACCGGGCGCAAGGCGCCGGATGCGGATATCACCGGATCGGTCGACGTCAAGAAGATCGACAAGCCCGTGATCGTTTCTCCGGAATCCACCCGCGCGCCCGACGAGGTCGTGGTTGTGCCGGATCAAACCCGCCCCGTGACCGCCTCCGAGCGCGCGGTGCTGGAGCGGCTGCAATCGCGCCGCCAGGAAATCGAGGCGCGGGGACGCGAGATCGACATTCGCGAAAATCTGATGAAGTCCGCCGAGAAACGCATCGAAGGGCGCATCGAGGAGATGAAGGCCGCGGAATCGCGCATCACCGTTGCCAGCGCGCAGCGCGACGAAGCCGAAGCCGCGCGCTTCAAGGGACTTGTCACGACCTACGAAAACATGAAGCCGAAGGATGCCGCCAAGGTTTTCGACAGGCTCGAAATCTCGGTGCTGTTCGATATCGCTTCGCAGATTGCCCCGCGCAAGATGTCCGACATTCTCGGCCAGATGCAGCCGGAGGCGGCCGAACGCCTCACCGTGGAGATGGCGCGGCGTGCCAGCGCCGACAAATCCGTGCAATCGAGCCTGCCGAAGATCGAAGGCCGCCCCTCCGCTCCGAACAATTGAGGCGCATGATTAACAACTCCTTAAACGCCCATCCCTAGTGTGGTGTTTCGCAAGCCCGCTGCATGGCTGGCGTGTATTTTAAAGAGATGATCGTCATGGCCGGTCAGGCTGCGCGAACAACGGCTGTGTTGGAGACCGGGCCTTGTCGTGGCCGGGTTCGCGGACGCATGTTCTGGCGCATCGTGCTGCGGATGTTTGGGGTCGCGATTTTTATTTGCGCCTCGGCGCGGCCCTCGCTCGCCGATCCGGTCAAGGCCGATGTATCGCTGACCGCAGCCATGGGCTACGCCCGCCTGCTGCTGCAATTTTCCGAAGAGGTGCCGACCGAGATCGTCACCGCCGGCAGCGTTCTTGTGGTGAAATTTGCAAAGCCGGTCGATCTTCCGGTTGAGAAGCTGTCCGACGCGGTGCCTGCCTATGTCGGGACCGCGCGCCGCGATCCCGATGGGACCGCCATCCGCCTCGCGCTCGCGCAGCCGCTGCGCGTGAACGTGATGACGGCGGGCGAGCGGGTGTTCGTCGATCTGCTCCCGGAAAAATGGACCGGGCTCCCGCCGCCGCTCCCGATGGAGGTGGTGCGCGAATTGTCCGAACGCGCGCTTGCCGCCGAGCGCGCATTGCGTGCGCAGCAACAGGCCGACGACATCAAGAAAAAGCCGCCGGTGCGGGTACGCACCTCGGTCCAGCCGACCTTCGTGCGTCTGGTGTTCGAATTGCCGGACGGCGTCGGTGTGTCGTCGTCGCTGAACACCGACAAATATACGCTGTCGTTCTCGCGGGCCCTGACCTTCGATCTTGCCGACGCCAAAGTGGTCAATCCGGCGAACGTCAAATCGATCAATCAGAAGATCGACGGCGATACCTCTTCGGTCGATATCGCGCTGATCGGGGACGAGGATGTTCACGCCTTCCGCGATCAGAAGAATTACGTCGTCGATATCGCCGTTGAGGATTCGCAGAAGCTGCCGCTGAAATCGTCCGCTGCCGCTCCGGCCCCGCAGCAGGCACCCGTCAACGAGAAGCCGGCGGCGAAGGCCGATGCTGAATCTGCTCCGGCCAAACCCGGCCTCGAAAAGCCCGCTCCTGAAAAGCCAATTGAGAAGACTGAAGCGCCGATCCCGTCGCCGCCTCAATCGGTGCCCGTCGCCGCCAATCCGCCGCCCGCCAATCCAACACCTGCCAATCCAACGCCTGCCAAGCCGGACGCGGTGAGTGAAACTAAAGCCGAGCCGGTAAAGGCCGCCGACGCAGCACCCCCGGCGGCGCCCGGTCCCGTGCCATTGGCTGCGCCGTCGCCTCCGCCGTCCGCCGATTCCGCCGGTGGCGTCACCGCCAAACGCACCAGCGACGATTTCAAGATCACATTCCCGTTCAACGCGCCTGTCACCTCTGCGCTGTTTCGCCGTTCGGACGCCGTCTGGCTGCTGGTTGCGAATACGGCGCCGCTCGATCTTGGCGCGATCACGCGAGAGGGCAATTCGCTTGTCGCCGATGCGTCGTCGATCCCGCTCCCAGGCGGGCAGGCGATCCGCATCAAGCTGGCCCGGCCGCAGATTGCCTCGCTCAGCGGCGACGATCGCGCTTTGACGGTGACGCTGGCCGACAAGGCCGTCCTGCCGCCGCAGCCACTGAACGCGATGCGAAACATCGCCGAGCCGACACGTGCCAATGTCAGCATCGCACTGGCGCAACCGGGGCCGATGTTGCGTTTTGCCGACCCGGATGTCGGCGACACGCTGGCCGTTGTCACCGTGCCGCTGCCGGCGCGCGGATTCATCCGGCGGCAGAATTTCGTCGAATTCTCGCTGCTGGAATCGATCCACGGCGTCGTGATCCAGCCGAATTCCGACGATATCACCGCCGATATCGGTCTTGATAAAATCGTGCTCACCCGGCCCGGCGGTCTGACGCTGTCCGCGTCCAATGCATCCGCGGAAAAATCCGCTTCGCCCACGGGGGCGATTTTCGATGTCAACGAATGGCGCGACAATCAGCAGGCGCCCTTTCTGACCCGTCAGAACGAGATCATCACGACTGCCTCGCTGGGCACTGACGATGATCGCTTCAAGGCTCATCTGGCTGGCGCGCGATTTTATATGGCGCGCGGGCTTTATCCGGAAGCCAAGGGCCTCCTCGATGTGATGCTGGCCAAGCCGAGAACGGACGACGCGGCGGCGCCGCTTTACATCCTGCATGCGGTTGCGAGCACTCTGGCGAGACAGCCCGAACTGGCGATGAAGGATCTCGACAATCCGCTCATTGCGGGCAATGTCGATTCCCAAATATGGAAGGCGTTCGCGCTGGCGCGGCTCGGAAAATGGGCCGACGCGCGCGAGAAATTCAAGAATGTCGAATATGCCGTCATCTCGCTGCCGGTCGATCTGCAACGGTTGTTGCTGATCGAGGCGCTGCGCGCGGCGCTCGAAGTGCGCGATTATTCGGGTGCGACGGCACGCAGCAATGAACTGGAGACGGTCGGCGCATTGCCTGAACAGCAGCCCTTGTTGCTGCTGCTGCGCGGACGCCTCGCCGAGGCGCTGGGCCGCGATCAGGATGCGCTGGCCAGCTATCACGACGCTGCGACCTCGCAGGACCGTCAGATCGCCGCGCAGGCGAAGCTGGCCGAAATTACGCTGCGCCAGAAGCGCGGCGAGGCCGATGACGATCAAACGCTGCTTGATCTGGAAACGCTGTCGATGATGTGGCGCGGCGACGCCACCGAAGTGAAGAACCTCCAGATGCTGGTGCATCTTTACGCGGCGAAAAACCGCTATACGGAATCCTTCGCCGCCGCATTCAACGCCACGCGGATTCAGCCGGGCTCCCAGACGGCGCGCACCGCGATGGACGAGGCAGCCGCCTTGTTCTCGCAAATCTACCTGACGCCGAAAGGTGACGAACTGCCGCCGGTCGAGGCGCTGGCGATGTTTTACGAATACCGCGCGCTGACGCCGATCGGACGGCGCGGGGACGAAATGATCCGTTATCTGGCTGACCGGCTGATCGCCGTCGATCTGCTCGATCAGGCGAGCGAGCTGTTGCAATATCAGATCGACCATCGCCTCGATGGCGCCGCGCGCGCGCAGGTCGCCTCGCGTCTCGCCATGGTCTATCTGATGGCCCGCAAGCCGGAGCGGGCCATCGCGGCGCTGCGCGGGACGCGGATCGCCGACCTCGCAGGCGAACTGCGTCAGCAGCGGCTGCTGCTTGAGGGACGTGCGCAAAGCGACATCGGCCGGCCCGATCTCGCGCTCGATATCATCTCGAACATCAGCGGGCGCGAGGCGATACGTTTGCGTTCGGACATCTACTGGGCGGCCCGGCGCTGGCGCGAATCCGCCGAGCAGATCGAACTGCTCTATGGCGAACGCTGGCGCGACTTCCAGCCGCTCACCGACCTTGAAAAAAGCGACGTGATCCGCGCCACCATCGGCTATGCGCTGGCTGGCGATGCCATCGGCCTTGCGCGCTTCCGCGAGAAATACGGCCCGAAAATGGAAGGTGACGGCGACCGCTCCGCCTTCGATATCGCCAGCAAGCCCGCCAGTGCCGAGAGCGCGGACTTCGCGCGGATCGCGAAGATCGCCGCGACCATCGACACGCTCGACGGATTCCTGCGCGAAATGAAGACGCGCTATCCCGACGCGATCGCTGCGGCAAAGCTGCCCCCGGAAATCAAGGTCGATCCCAGCCCGACCGGCTCGCTGCCGGAGATCGTCGGCGTGCGGCAGATTCCGCTGAAGCGCTGACCTCAGGTCAGGGTGAGGGCGAAGCGTAAGCTTCGCGTCTCAATTACTCATCCTGCCGTCATTGCGAGCCAACGGGTCCGGCTTCGCCGGCCCGATGACAGGCTCCGCGAAGCAATCCAGTTCAATCCGCTTGTCCGCGTAAATTGGATTGCTTCGTCGCTGCTCCTCGCAATGACGAAAATATCCGATCCTGATCGAAGCCTACCCGCCGTAGCTCTGCACCAGACTGCCCGCGACCAGCGACCAGCCATCGACCAGCACGAAGAAAATCAGCTTGAACGGCAGCGACACCACGACGGGCGGCAGCATCATCATGCCCATCGACATCAGTACCGACGCCACCACGAGGTCGATAATCAGGAACGGCAGGAACAGAAGGAAGCCGATCTCGAAGGCGCGTTTCAGCTCGGAGATCATGAAGGCGGGGACGAGAATCCGCAGCGACATCTGCCCGGGCGAGGGCGCAGGCGGCTCTCCCGACAGGTCCATGAACAGCTTGAGATCCTTCTCGCGCACGTTCTTCTGCATGAAGCCGCGCAGCGGCAAGACCACGCGCTCCAGCGCCTGCTCGGGGCTGATCTGGTTGGCGATGAGGGGGCGGATGCCGTCGTCGTAGGATTTTTGCAGCACCGGTCCCATCACGAAGGCGGTGAGAAACATTGCCAGCGCGATGATGACCGAGTTCGGCGGCGCCGTCGCGGTGCCGAGCGCGGTGCGCAGCAGCGACAGCACCACCACGATGCGTGTGAACGACGTCATCATGATGAGGATCGACGGCGCGATCGACAGCACCGTGAGCAGCGCGATCAATTGAATCGCACGCTCGGTGACGCCGCCATTGCCGGCGCCGAGATTGATGCTGATGTCTTGCGCGAGCGCGGGGACGGCCAGTGTGGCCGCCGCGATCATTGCCGATAAAAATATAAGAACTCTACGCGGGTTTTTGCGCGGCCTCACGTCGGGGTCTTGGGGCGGCCAAGCAGGCTCGCCATCTCGTCTTCGAGATTGTCGAAGGCGGGCTTGGGTGCGGCAGGCGCGTTGCGCGGCGCGTTGGCCGGCTCGCGCGAGACGCGTGGGGCGGGCGGCTCGGGCGCGACAGACGGCGCGCCGACGCGGTCCATCGGATCGATCGCGACGCTGCGTCCGGCCGCGGTATCGGGCCGGTCGCCGGGACGGCGGAGCGCGGCTTCGAGCCGTTGCGCCATTTCGGCGAGGTTCTGGTCGGCGGACGAGGCCGCCGGTTCGCTCGCGCGTGCAGCCGAACGCGGCGTTGCGATGGGGCTGCGGGGCTGCACGTCGGCGGCGCGCGGCATGCGCGGCATCGCCGGCTCTGTCCGTTCACTGCGCGGCAGAACGCGTTCAGAGCGGGGCTCCGGACGCAATTCGCGCGCTGGCTCGCGAGTTATAGGTTCGGGAACGAGGCCATTGAATTCATCGCCGCGGCCCCGGTCGGCGATTGACGGAGAGGGGCGGCGCGGTTCCTCGAAATGGGACTGGCGCGCGGCGCGCTCGGGCACCACCGAAGGCTCCGGGAAATCGAAGGTCTCATCGTGTCCGGGGTCATTATCGGCCCAGGCGGCCGGGGCGTCGGGCAGCGGCGAGACGCGGGCCGGCAGTTCTGTCCCGACAGGGCCGCGCGAAGGCACCTGATCGCGCTGATGCGTGTTGCGCGTGATGTTGGGTTCGACCACGAGATCGGTCGGGCCGCCGATCATGATGAGATGCTCGACATTGTCGCGTCGCACCAGCACGAGACGGCGGCGGCCATCCACGGCGGCGGCGTCGATCACAGCCAGGCGCGGCATTCGTCCACGGTTGCCGCTGGCGCCGATATTGTTGCCGGCAAAGCGGCGCACCAGCCAGGCAACCACTCCGATCAAGGCCAGAACGATCAGAATGGAAACGACGATCCAGAGCATCTGCGGCATAATTTTCTTGTCCTTGTGAGCTGCGCCGGTTGGTTTGGCAGCAGCCCAAAAATGCAACCCGTGCGTCCCGCAACAGGCGTGGAGACAGCGAATCGCGCCGTCTGTTTCTCGTATTGGCTCAATAGAGCCTGTCCTTGAGTCTTAATAACCTATGAATCGGCTGGGCCCAACCCCAATCGGGCCGGAACTTGCAGCGGTTGCGTAAGACAGGCTCGCAGCCAAGCTGTGGGGCAAGAAGGGGAATTTCGTGGCGAAAATAGGCCCTGTGTGGACGCGTAGCGCTCATAAGCCGGGCGCAAGGGAAATCTTAACCCGCTGTTAACCATACACCCGGCAAATTCTGCCTAGCGCGGTGGTTCGGGAAATAACGGAGTGGCGCATGGCGATCAACGATCTTCCGATGCTGTCGATGCTGCGGACCAAGATGCAATGGCATCAGGAGCGCCAGCGTGTTCTCGCCGAGAACGTGTCGAACTCGGATACCCCCGGTTTCAAGCCGCGCGATCTGGTCGAGCCGAAATTCGGCGACCTGATTTCCTCGCCCGCGCGCCCGAGCTTCGCGATGATGCGTACCGATGCCGGCCATATCCAGGCGAGCGGTGTCAGCGAGAGCTTCGATTCGCACAACAAGAACGCTTATCAGACCCGACCCGCCGGCAATGCCGTCAGTCTCGAAGAGGAGATGATGAAGGTCTCCAACAACCAGATGGACTACGCCGCCGTCACCTCGCTCTACAGCCGCAGCCTCGGTCTCATCAAGACCGCCATCGGCAGGCGCTAACGGCATGATCCCGAAAAGTGGGAACTGGTTTTCGGAAAAGATCATGCCCAAACAAAATGACGCTTGAGAGGAACAGATCATGGCCGAGAGCATGGACTTCCTGAAATCGATGAACATCGCGACCTCCGGCCTGCGCGCGCAGGCCGGGCGCATGCGCGTGATTTCCGAAAACATCGCCAACGCCGACTCCACCGCGCAAAAGCCGGGTGGCGATCCGTATCGCCGCAAGGTGCCGACCTTCACCTCCGAGCTCGATCGTTCTCTTGATGCACAAGTGGTCTCGCTCGGCCGCATCAAGCCCGACACCTCCAGTTTCCGCGTCAAATACGAGCCCGGCAATCCGGCGGCGGACGCCACAGGCAACGTGAAATATCCGAACGTCAATTCTGTCGTTGAAATGACCGACATGCGCGAAGCGCAGCGATCCTATGAAGCCAACCTCAACATCATCAGCGCCACGCGCCGCATGATCCAGCGCACTCTCGACATCCTCAAGGCCTGAGCAGGAGATTTTTCATGGCAACGCCATCGGTCGCAGCTAACGCCTACGCAAGCCTGCAACGCATCATGAGTTCGGCTGCGGGTTCGACCGCGGACCTCGGCAAGATCGGCGAGGCCGGCGGCGGGCCGTCCTTTGGTGCGGTGCTGAAGGACACCCTCAGCAGCGTCATGGAAGCGGGCCGCAAGTCCGATGCCCAGACCGTTGCCGCGGCCTCGGGCAAGTCCAACGTCATGGACGTGGTGACGGCGGTGGCGGAAACCGATGTGGCCGTCTCCACGCTGGTGTCGGTGCGCGACAAGGTGATCTCGGCCTATGAGGACATCATGAAGATGCCGATCTGACCGATCGGCTTCTGATCGGAATTTTTAATTTAAAATGCCTGCGGGCAGGGGAATGACATGACGGGTCCGGAAGTTCTTGAGGTGGCGCGCGATTCGATCTGGACCATTGTGATTGTGTCATCGCCGATGCTGGTGGTGGGCCTCGTGGTAGGCGTGGTGATATCGCTGGTGCAGGCGCTGACGCAGATCCAGGAGCAGACGCTGGCCTTCGTGCCGAAAATCCTCGCGATTTTCGTCACGCTGCTGTTGGCGCTGCCGTTCATGGCGGACGCGATGCATAGCCACATGATGCGTATCTCGTCGCGAATCATCGGCGGATAAGCCACA
>DASWQB010000419.1:0-1901 GCA_036398335.1 Afipia sp.
GCCGAGCGCGGAGCCGCCGATGGCCCAAAGCGCGATCGAGGCCGCTCCCAGCAGATAGGCCGCGCCCCACCATCCGAGCGCCGCGATCTTTTCCTGACGCCAGATGAAAACCAGCAACGCGCCCAGCAGCGCGGCAACCAGCGTTGCGACGAGATAGAGCGTGGATATATCGAGTGAGAAGGTTGTGCCGACGGACGTCATGCGTGAGCTCAGTTCTAAAGCCGTGAAAGTTCCCACAGCTTCACCAAGGTAACGCCGATGTGTTCGATCTCCGTTTGCGCACGCCCGACAATTTTCATGAAAACTGTCGATAATTCCTCGCTATCTGGAACAAAAAAAGAGCGCTCCGAAGAGCGCTCTTTGACAAATCGAATGGCAGCGAAGCGCTTAGCGCTTCGCGAACTGGCGGCGAAACGTTTAGCGTTTCGAGAACTGGAACGAACGGCGGGCTTTTGCCTTGCCGTACTTCTTGCGCTCGACCACGCGCGAGTCGCGGGTCAGGAAGCCGCCCTTTTTCAGAACGCCGCGCAGGTCGGGTTCGAAATTGGTCAGCGCCTTGGAGATGCCGTGACGCACGGCGCCCGCCTGCCCCGACAGACCGCCGCCGGCGACGGTGGCGATCACGTCGTACTGACCCTGACGGGCAGCGGCGACGATCGGCTGCTGGATCAGCATGCGCAGAACCGGACGGGCGAAATAGGTTTCGACCTCGCGGGTGTTGACCACGATCTTGCCGGAGCCCGGCTTGATCCAGACGCGGGCAACCGCGTCCTTGCGCTTGCCGGTGGCATAGGCGCGGCCCTGCTTGTCGATCTTCTTGACGTATTTCGGAGCTTCAGGAGCCGCCGTCTTGAGCGACGACAACTGATCGAGGGACTGCATGGTGTCCGACATTATGCTGCCCTCATGTTCTTGCGGTTCATGGATGCGATATCGACGACTTCCGGCTGCTGAGCCTCGTGCGGATGCTCGGTGCCCGGATAGACACGCAGATTGCCGAGCTGAACACGGCCCAGCGGTCCGCGCGGAATCATGCGCTCGATCGCCTTCTCGACGACGCGCTCGGGGAAACGGCCCTCGAGGATCGATTTGGCGGTGCGTTCCTTGATGCCGCCGATGAAACCGGTGTGGTTGTAATACACCTTGTTGTCGCGCTTGCGTCCGGTGAGAACGACATGGGCCGCGTTGATGATGATGACATTGTCACCGCAATCAACGTGGGGGGTGTAGGTCACCAGATGCTTGCCGCGCAAACGCATCGCGACCAGCGTGGCGAGACGACCGACGACCAGACCCTTGGCGTCGATAATCACCCACTTCTTGTTGACCTCGGCAGGCTTGGCCGAAAACGTCTTCATCTGAGAATCCGTGAGTTTGAATATTCGTGAAATTGGTGTCGCGGCGAAAACCGCCGGATTGCGTGTGTTTCTAGAGAACCGGCCGGATGCCGTCAATGTCGTTTATGCAAAAATACCATATATATATCAATGTATTAGAAATATGGTTCTATAATACCTCTTAAATCATGTAGTGCTGGGAATGGAATAGGTCGACGTCACATGCGCGATCGGATCTGGCGATGTGCCCGACAACAGCAACACTTCGCCCACGGCGAGCCGCTTTCCGAGCCGCAGCAATTTCGCCGCCGCCAGGATGTCCTGCCCCGGCTGGCCCCTGCGCAGGAAATTGATGTTGAAGCTCGTCGTCACCGCAAGGCCGACGGGACCGATAGCCGACAGCAGCACGACATACATCGCGAAATCGGCAAGCGTCATCAGCGTCGGGCCCGACACCGTGCCACCCGGACGCAGCATGCGCTCGTTGTAGGGCTGGCGTAACAGACTGCTTGCGCCATCGGCACTTTCGATCAGGATCTCGCCGCCGCTGAACGCCTGCGGAAA
>DASWQB010000420.1:0-7164 GCA_036398335.1 Afipia sp.
ACCACGCCATGTCCTTCGACTAATGAACGGTAGGTTTTCAGTCGAAAAAAGCTGAAATCCCTGCAAATCTGCTAATATCGGTATTAGAATTTACGAAGTTAAAGCGCCTTCGGGCGATGGACCGGAATGAATTCCGGCCAAAAACAATAAATGGCACCCGGCACGGGAGCGCCAATGTGGGGGAAAAATGGTAGCGGAAGATCTACAGACGGAGTCGGCTGTCTCCGCCGACGCTTTGCGAAAAGCCGAAGAGTATGTTCAGCAGGAAGAGGGAGCGGGCAATCGCCTCACCGGTCTGACCGCAACGATCGTCACCGGTATTGCCGTTGTGATGAGTCTGTTTCATCTTTACGCCGCCTACGACATCGTGCCGACGCAGCAATTGCGCTACATCCATGTCGCTTTCGTGCTGCTGCTGAGTTTCCTGCTGTTCCCACTCGCGAACCGTTTCCGAAACCGCATCCAATGGTTCGATGTGGTTTTTGCCATCGCAGGGATTGGCATTATCATTTACGCCCTTTGGGGCGGCGATGATTTTCTCGACCGCGCTTCTGTGCCCGACCGTTGGGACGTGATCCTTGGCGGCATATTCATCGTGCTGGTCCTGGAGGCGGCACGCCGCACAACCGGGCCCATCATGCCAATCGTCGCAATCCTGTTCATCGCCTATGCGATGCTGGGCCCGCATCTTCCGCCACCCTGGACTCACCGCGGATTCGACGTCGCGCGTCTGGTCGGTCACCTGTTTATTACCCTTGAAGGCATTTTCGGCGTCGCGGTCGATGTTTCGGCGACTCTGATTATCATGTTCACGATCTATGGCGCGTTCCTGCAGCACTCGGGCGCGGGCAAGTTCTTCATCGATTTTTCTCTCGCGGTGATGGGCAACAAGCCATCCAGCGCGGGCCGCTCTGTCGTTGCCTCGTCTTTCCTTCTCGGCGGACCGTCGGGATCCGGCGTTGCGACCACTGTCATGATCGGCACGGTTGCGTGGCCGATGTTGAAAAAAGCCGGCTTTGAGAAAAACGCGGCCGGCGGATTGCTTGCGGCTGGCGGTTTGGGTGCGATCATTTCGCCTCCGGTGCTGGGTGCCGCTGCCTTCCTGATCGCTGAATTTTTGAAGATCAGCTATCTCGAAGTCATCTGGATGGCCGCGATCCCGACCTGTCTCTATTATCTGTCTCTGTTGTTCATGGTCGAGCTCGACGCCTTGCGTTTCGGCGCGAAAGAGGTTGTTTTCAAGCAAGACATGACGGTCTGGGAAATGACGAGACGTTATGGCTTCCATTTCGTCTCGCTCATTGCTGTGGTCGTGTTCATGGCTATCGGCTATTCGCCGATGCTCGCGGTTTTCTACTCGATCGTTCTGTCTTTCGGTATGAGTGCGCTGGCACCCGAAACGGCACTGGGTCCCCGAAAACTTCTCATTGCGCTGTTGATCCTGGGGGCAAGCTTTGCATTGCTCTGTCTTGTTCCGGGCGTCGCAACTTCGAAGCCTGGAGAGTTATTTGCGTCTTATTTCCCAATTTTGATTTTGGTTCTCATTGGGGCGCTGGCACTTCTCGGTCTCACCGTTGCCGGCCAGCAGGCGATGCCGTCTTCAAAGAAACTCACTGCTGCTATGGCGGACGGTTCGATCGGTGTTCTGAGCGCGGCCACAACTTGCGCGGCGGCGGGCATCGTCGTGGGCGTGGTCACGCTGACCGGCCTCGGCCTGAAATTTTCATCGATCGTCATCGATCTTGCCGGGGGCAGCCTGCTGATGACGGCGATCTATACGTCGCTGGTGGTGTGGATCATCGGACTCGCGGTGCCGGTAACGGCGTCCTACATCATTTGCGCGGTGATCGCGGCTCCGGCGCTGATCAAACTCGGCGTGCCGGACTATGCCGCGCACATGTTTATCTTTTACTACGCCGTGCTGTCCGAAGTCTCGCCGCCGACTGCCTTGTCGCCGTTCGCGGCCGCCGCCATTACCGGCGGCGATCCTTACAAGACGACGTTGCAGGCCTGGAAATATACCCTGCCGGCTTTTCTCGTGCCGTTTGTATTCGTGTGCGATCCGCTCGGCGTCGGCTTGCTGATGAAAATTCCAAAGGATGGGTCGATTGCCGACATCATCTGGATCACCGCGATCACAGGGGCCGGACTGGGCGCTCTTTCGGTTGCAGCGCAGAACTGGGCAATCCGTCGCACCACGCCCGTCGAACGCGGGCTGTTCCTGTTGACGGGATTATTGCTAGTGTTTCCAAGTCTGCTTGAAGGAATGACAGAAAGCCTGACAGGCCTGGACATTCCTCATCCTGCACCCTTTGGATTGGTTCTGGGTGCTGCATTACTTGCCTGGCAATGGACGCGCCGCACTCCGGTGACTGCCGCTGCCCGATAAGCAGGTGTTTGAGGCGATCAATAAAGACGACAGATATAAAAAGGGTGGAAACATGAAACTGAAATTTACAATAGCACTGGCGGTTTCGATGCTGGCATGTGGATTTGCCAATGCCCAGCAACGAACGATCGCCATCGGCACCGGCGGTACGGGCGGCGTTTACTATCCAATCGGCGGCGCCATCGCCAATCTGCTTTCGAAGAATATGCCGAACACGCAAGCAACCGCGGAGGTGACGGGCGGTTCGGTCGATAACCTCAAACTGCTCGGGTCTGGCCAGAGCGAAATTGGCTTCTCCATGGTCGACGCGGCGGTGGATGCGCTGAAGGGCGAGGACAAATTCAAGGGCAATAAGGTCCCGCTGCGGACCCTGATGGTTCTCTATCCGAACGTCATGCACGTCGTCAGCATCGAGGGTACGGGCGTTGAGAAGGTCTCCGACTTGAAGGGGCGCCGGGTTTCCACCGGTTCGCCGGGAAGCGCGACTGAGGTGATGGCGTTCCGCGTCATCGAAGCGGCTGGCCTCGACAAGGATAAGGATATGAAGCGCGAGCGACTGTCGGTTGCTGAATCGGTCAATGCGTTGAAGGATCGCAAGATCGACGCCTTCTTCTGGGTGGGTGGACTGCCGACTGCAGGTGTCACCGATCTGGCGGCGACTCCCGGCGTGAAAATCAAGATGATCGACCATTCCGACTTGGTGGCCGCGATGAACGCCAAGTACGATAACCTTTATTCCACCTCGGTGATCAAGGCGGGCACCTATCCCGGTCAGGACAAAGACAACAAGGTCTCGGCGGTGTGGAATATTCTGGTGACCAACGACAAGATGTCGGATCAGGATGCCTACAACATCGTCAAGCTCATGGTCGACAAGAATGCCGACCTCGTTGCTGTTCACAAGGATGCAGCAAGTTTCTCGGTTGATAACCAGATAAGAGCCAATTCGCCGATTCCCTGGCAGCCGGGCGCGGAGAAGTTCTTCAAGGAGCGTGGCGCAAAGATGTGATGCTTTCACCGGATCGCGCCGGGGCTTTCTATATCCGGCAACGCCCGGGTATCGGCGTCCTTGTTCGATAACGGTTTGTAACTCTGGACGCGCCTGTCGTCAGGCGCGTCCCCTGACACATCGCGCTAGCCGTGCTCTACACGTGTGCTTCGTTTGATGCCGCCCGGACGATCGGACGTCTTTTCTTCGCTTCGAGATACACCGCAATGCTTGCGTAGATCAGAGCGAGTCCCCAGAGCGTCAGAAACTGATGCCGGACGTCCGAGAGCGGCGCGCCGAGCTGGCTGACACGCACGAGCGCATTGATCGCCGAGCTGCTTGGCAGCAAGAGCGCCGGCAGCCTGATGAATTCCGGGATGGCTTCTGCCGGCCATGAGAAACCGGCGAGAAACAGAAAGGGGATGCCGACGGCCGCCAGCACGAGCTGGACGGTAAGAGGCTTTCGGAAAATGCCCGCTACGACGAGGCCGAGAGCGCTGACGGCGAGCACGAAGGGCAAGCCGAGCGTGAGAATCGTGGTGATAGAACCTAGTCGCGGTATGCCATAGAGGTACGGCAGCACGATGAGGTAAAATGGCAAGATGATCGCTTCGAGCAGCAGATAGGCCAGCAGTTTCCCCGTCACGGTGGCGGCGGGCGAAGCGATCGGTGCGCCGTCAGGGAAGGCTCCGAGCAATCCGGTGCCGATCAAGAGCGTTTGCTGAAGGATCAGGATAAAAGCCGCGGGCAGAATATAGGTCGCGTAACCGCCTTGCGGATTGAACAGTGGCACCATCGTCAGCGGCATCGGATCGGCCACGGCTTCCGCCACCACCGGGTCGATGCCCACGGCGACAAGCCGCGCGGTTTCAATCTCTGCGCCCAGCGTCTTGGCCACCGCCGCAACGCCGCCGGCGATGCGCTGATAGATCAGGAAATAACTGCCATCGGCGTAGAGCGCGATCGGCGAGGGGCGACCGTGCAAGAGATCGCGCTCGAAATTCACCGGGATGACAAGAATGCCGGAAATGTTGCGCGCAAACACCTCGCGCTCGGCGCTTGCGATGTCCGGCAATACCAGGGTTACGGCGACGTCGGGGGTGGCATCGATGCGTCGCGCCAGTTCCCGGCTGCTCCACGTTCCGTCGTTATCGACCACGGCGATCGGCGCATTGCGCAGCGCCTCGTTCAGATAAGGCTGTGGGTAGAACACGGCGTAAATCAAAACACCGGCGATGAGCACCGCAAAGGCCGGGCGCAGCGAGAAGATTCGCCGGAATTCCTTTTTGAAGACGTTGAAGACATCGTTCATGGCGCCGCCTCGCCCGGTGCGGGGGCAGCCGGTGCGGCCCGCGCAAGCCGCGCCGCGCGCATGCCCTCCAGCCGCCACGCCGAGAGGCCCGCAAGCGCGATGACGAAAGCCAGCAGGATCAGAATCGGTTTCCATGACAGATCGAGCGGCGTGCCGCGGATGGTCTGATCGATGCGCGCCATCAGATACCACGTCCCCGGCAGAAGCTGGCCCCAATAATAGGCGAACGTGTTCATGCCCAGCCGTGGAAATCCGATGCCCATGTATCCGAATGCCGGTGCGGTCAGCAGCGTTGCGATACTGACGGCAGTGCCCACCGGTTTGAGGAAGAGGGCCATCAGCGTGCCCAACATCTGGCAGGCCAGGATGAATAGAAGTCCCGCCAGCACCAAAACAGCGCGATGCCCGTTCAGCGGCAGTTCGAGATAGCCGAACAGTACGCTGTCCGACAGGCCGAGCATGACCAGAAACAGAAGAGTGTAGGGCAAAATCTTTCCCGCCATCGCTGGCCACAATCCGCCGCCGAGCTGACGCAGGGTTTGCAGACGGTAAGACGTCTCGACATCCATTCCGATCGAATAGGCGGACGCCGTCACGACGATGACCTGGAGAATGCTGGGGATCAGCGCCGCGAGAAGGAAGTGGACGTAGTTCAGTGTCGGGTTGAACAGCGCATGAACCTGGACCGGGATGGGAGACAGATCGGCTCGTGCAAAGTCATAGGGCTGGCCCTGTGCGGTCCGCAGCGCGATGCTGATCCCCGCTGCGGCCGTCGGCAGCGCCGCACTGACGCCGCGCAGCGTCAGGTTTCCGGTGGTCAGCGTTTGCGTGTTGTAGAAGAACACCACTTCGGGCCGCCGTCCGGCGAACACATCGCGTTCAAGGTTCTTCGGCAGCAGCAGCAGGCCGTGGACCTCGCCGTTGAGGATCAGCCGCCGGCCTTCGGCCAATTCGCCGACGTGAACTGCGACGGCGGTGTCCTGCGTCGCGTCGACCATGCGGATGATCGAGCGTGAAAGATCGGACGAATCCAGATCGAGCACGGCAATGGGAAGCCGCGTCGCAAGACCGGCGCTGAAAACCAGAGTGAGAATCGTGATCAACGCTGCCGGCACGATCGTCGTCAGCGCGAGCAGAAAGGGCCTGCGGCGCAACCAGCTCAGTTCGCGCCAGAACACCAGCAGGAAACCGGGCTGGATGTTCCTGCGCGCCAGCATCTCAGCGGCCCCGGCCGGACCACGCCGCGATCGCGCTCATGCCGGGTCGCAGACCGTCCATCGGTTCGACAGGAACAGCGCGCACTTCGAACGTGCGCAGATCGAAGTCGCCGGTGGCCCGCGTCGCCCGCCATGTCGCGTATTGTCCCTGCACGTTGATCATGGTGACGCGCACGCGAATGACCTTGTCCTTGAAAGCAGGAATCGTGACGTCGAACGTGTCGCCGATCTTGAGGCCGGCCAGCAAATCCTCGCGCAGGTTGAACGTGAACCAGACATTGTTCAGGTCGATCAGGGAAAACAGCGGTGCGCCCGCACTGAAATTCTCACCGATGGCGGCAACGCGGGTGGTGACCTGCGCGGCGATCGGCGCGCGGACCGTCAGCTCGGTGACATCGACCTCGCGCTGGTTCAGTGCGGCTTCGGCCTGTTTGACCTGGGATTCGGCAAGCGCGCGTTCTTCTTTGCTGGCGCCCTGGGTCGTCAATTTCAGCGCGGCTTCGGCGGACTCGCGTTTGCGGATGGCGGCATCGAGATTGCGCGTGGCTTCATCAACACGCGACTGGGGCGTGTTGCCGGATTTCACGAGTTCGGCTTGCCGGTTGTAGGTTTCCTGGCTAAGCGTGACATCGGCGACAGCGGCGCCGAGTTCAGCCTTGCGCGCATCGACATTCTCGGGGCGGATGCTGTTGATCCGGTCAAGGTCAGCACGGGCGACGCCAAGCGCCGCACGCGCGGCGGCCAGCGTTGCGACGAGTTGAGGGCTGTCGAGTTCGGCCAGAACCTTGCCTTTCTCGACGGTATCGCCGACATCGGCATTGAGTTTCAAGATGCGGCCGGAAACCCGCGGACTGACATCGATGCGATCGCTTGTCACTTCACCTTGCACGGTGAGCGGCGGTGTCCGGGTTGCGAACCACAGCACGATGGCCAGTGCGGCCAGTGCTACAACTGCGATGATGACACGTGGCGATTTCAATCCAGCCATGCCGCCCCCTTATTCAAAATAATAATAATGTCACCAAATCACGGGAACACACTACGCGCCTTCGATAATCGTAAGACTACGTGAATTCGGCCGCACTCACACTAACAATTGCATCTGTGGATACATTTTCATCGATCGGCCCGCGCGGCGAAAATGTTGCCGAGCGCCTGTGTTCGAAGCCTCCGATGCTTACTTGAAAGACAGAATTCAGTTCGGAGCGGCGCTCGCGCGTGGTTTCACGTTCAGCCGCATATGCATGGCGCAGGCGCA
>DASWQB010000421.1:0-7402 GCA_036398335.1 Afipia sp.
TGTCCAGACGTTCGCGTCCAACGTGAAAACGATTGCAAAAAGCCACATCGCTGCGCGGAGAGCGGAAGCCGATCAAGCAGCTCAGGCCAAGATCGACGCCATCACGACGCAGTCGCATCACCGCATCGCGATGCTGAAGCAGAAAGCAGTCGGACGGATCGCGGATCTGAAGAGCCGCGTGACCGAGCTGGAAAGCGCGCGCTCTAACAAAGATTCGATGATCGCGGCGAATTCCAAAAAACTCGAGGCCATGATGGAGGTGTTGCGCGAGAACGGTCTTGCTCAAAATTTTGGAATCTAACGGGAGCGAGATTTGCCAAAATCTATCCGCGGATGTATCAGTGATACATTCCTCATTCCGTAACAATGAATGGCTAGCTGTTTGATTTCAGTGGGTTATGCGGGAAGTGGTAGCGAGAGAGGGACTCGAACCCCCGCCCTCAGGATTATGATTCCCGTGCTCTAACCAGCTGAGCTACCTCGCCAAATGCCTTGCGCCGGCTTTAAGGCGCGGGCGCTGCGACAGCGGCATATAAGAAGTCGCGCAATTGCCTGTCAAGCAACGCCGGCAAGTTACGGCGTTATTTGGGCCGTACATTGGGATCGCCGCCAGGACCGCCTGGCGGTGGTATCACCGGCATGGTGCCGGTATTGGGCGTTGGCGCGTACATCTGCGGATCGACACCGGGCGGCGGGCACAACACGCCATCGGATTTCGCCAGCCTGTCGCCGAGCGGCTCGTTCGCCTGCCCTGCTGTCGAACCGCGTGGCGCAGTACTGCCCTCCTGCGGCTGGGCGCGAGTTGGCGCGCAATTCTGATTGGTGCGTTCGGGATTCGGCGGCGCCGTCTGCGGCGGAGGCATTGCGGGTGATGGCGGCGCTTGCGCCATAACCACGACGGGGCTCATCGCGACAAGCGCCCATGAACACGCGAGGATTGATTTCATCTTCATCGAGAGAAAACGGCCTCGCGCAAGAGAGGTTCCGCGCTGGTCGGAAATTCAGTCCTCAGGATTTGCGATAGCGGATCAGGGAAAAGTGCCCCATTGGCGGCATCGGGCGCCGCTCGACCAGCGTTACGCCGCCATGGCCAGCCTGCCAGTCAAGCAAACGCTGCCAAGGAAATTCCGGGCGCCAGCCAAGCCGCCGCGCCAGCGGCGCGAAGGCCAGCTCGAAGATCCGGCGCGGGCCACTTTCAGCGCCGATGTGATTGACAAGGATCAATTCGCCGCCGGGCCTCAGCACGCGCACAAAATCATCAAGCGTGGCCTCGGGGTCCGGCACCGCCGTGATAACATATTGCGCCACCACCGCGTCGAACGCGCTATCTGGAAATGCGAGATTCTTCGCATCCATCACCGACAAAGACTCGACATTGGTCAGGTTGAGGGTGCGCACACGCTCCTGCGCCTTGCGCAACATCGGCTCGGAAATATCGACGCCGCACAGTTTTGTGGAGCGCGAATAATCCGACAGCGACAATCCGGTGCCGACGCCGACGTCCAGCACCCGACCGCCGATCGCATCGGCGACCGCAATGGTCGATTTGCGGCCCCGATCGAACACCGCGCCGAACACCAGATCGTAAACCGGCGCCCAGGCTGCGTAAGCCCTCGCCACTCCCGCGCGATCGATGTCGTTTGCCATGTTGCTAATTTTGTCTGGAAAATCAGCCCGCGACAAGCGGCCGCGCGGTCAACACATCGGATGGGATCACGATGTCCTCGCGCTGCGAGGCGCTCTTGATAAAGCCGCCGCCCAGCACACGCGCCTGACCGCTTGCGGCGTCATAAAACACGCAAGCCTGCCCGGGTGATACGCCTTCTTCGCCCGCAACCAGCTCAACCTCGCATTCGCCATCGACCACGTGCAGCCAGGCCGGCTGCTGCGCCCGGGTCGAGCGCACCTTGACGAAAACTTCAAGGCCCGAAGCGGCAGCCTCTTCAAAAGTTCCCTCGCCGATCCAGTTCACGTCGCGCAGCAAAATCCTGCTCTTTCGCAAAGCCTCGCGCGGACCGACGACGACGCGCCGCGAAGCAGCGTCAAGCCTCAGCACATACAACGGCGCATGCGCGGCGATACCGAGACCTCGGCGCTGGCCGACGGTGAAATTGACGATGCCCTGATGGTGACCGAGGACGCGGCCCGTCAGATCGACAATATCGCCGGGCTCCATCGCATTCGGCTTCAGCCGTTCGATCAGATCAGTATAGCGGCCAGTCGGCACGAAGCAGATGTCCTGGCTGTCGTGCTTGTCGGCGACGGACAGCCCAAAGCGGCGCGCCAGTTCGCGGGTCTGCGCCTTGGTCATATCGCCGAGCGGAAAGCGCACGTCCGCAAGCTGGTCCTGCGTTGTCGCGAACAGAAAATAGCTCTGGTCGCGGTCGGCGTCGGCGGCGCAGACCAGCGCCCGCGATCCATCGGCGAGACGGCGCGAAGCGACATAATGGCCGGTCGCAAGCGCCTTGGCGCCAAGTTCGCGCGCGGTCGCAAGCAGATCGCGAAACTTGATCGAACGGTTGCATTCGATGCACGGCACCGGCGTCTCGCCCTGCACGTAGCTCTCGGCAAAAGCATCGATCACCGACTCGCGGAAGCGGTTCTCGTAGTTGAGGACGTAGTGCGGAATACCAATGCGCTCGGCAACATCGCGGGCGTCGTGGATGTCCTGTCCCGCGCAGCAGGCGCCCTTGCGATGGGTCGCTTCACCATGGTCGTAAAGCTGCAATGTGATGCCAACGACGTCATAGCCTTCAGCCTTCAAAAGCGCAGCCGTCGCCGAGGAATCGACACCGCCGGACATAGCGACGACGACCCGCGTATCTTCCGGGCGTCCTTCAAGATCGAGGCTGTTGAGCATATTGGGTCAATCCGAAAGGCGGGTTCCAAAACCGCGCCGTCCATCGTCCTTCCGTTGCTGTCTTTATTATAGTCCGGCCCTCCGCGAGGCAATTAGAACCGATCCGGCAAATCTTGCCGGTACGGGCAGAATTGGGCCGCTCCAGACTGCCGGCAGGCTGTCCTGCCTCTTCCTAGGCATTTGATATATTTATCATTTCCGAGTGTGCAAGGCGGCTAAGTGCTTGGCCCGGTCCTTGCTGAATGTGAGGTGAACTCATTGTTGAGAGGCCACCCGTGTTCAGTGTCCAGCCGGAAAACGCCGTCGCGTCATATTCCTCCGCGCGCCAGAAGCCAGGGCGCAGCGATCAGTCGTCCGGCTCTGACGATTTCGGCGCGCTTGTGGACAGCAACGCAAGCACGGCGGATACCGGACGTCCTGCGGCCAATCAATCCGATACCCCGGTTCGGCGCGACGAACCACAGGTGAAAAAGACCGACACCGCCGATAGCGCCCAAGGTGACCGCCCGGCGAAGCCAGGCAATTCGGATCAAAATCCGAAAGTCATGGACGGCAAAAAGCAGACAAAAGCCAGCGGCAAGGACGCCGCTGATAAACCGGATGCCGCAAAGACGACTGCAAGCGACAAGGCAAGCGACAAAATCAAAAGCGCGCGGGACGCGAAGGATGCCGCGGATCCGGTTGTCACGGACCAGACATCTGCGACGACTGCAGGTGCAATTGCTCCCACCGTACCGGTCGCCACAGCCTTGATCGCCGCGGCCGGGCCCACCCCTGCCACCGTTTCGAGCATCGAAACAAGCACCTCCGCCGCCTCGACTATCGCAGCCGCGCCGGCCGTGACTTCGGCGGCAACCAAAACTGAAATTCCGCCTGACGCCGAAACGAAAACGGCTCAACCCGCTGCATCGGCAACGTCATCGCCGTCCGCGCAGCCATCCGCCGACGCCCTCGCGCAGGCTGCAATCGACAAGGCCACAACGGAAAATACTACCGATGCTGGCCCGCAATCCGATGACGCAAGTGCCGCCAAGCCCGGCAACGGCAACGGCAACGGCAACGGCAACGGCAACGTTGCAACCGATCCATCCGCCTCACAGCCGCAGATTTTGAGCGCGGCGGCGTCTGAAATGCGGCTTGCCACCGGCGCTGAACTCACCGCCCCCGTCGCGATCGAAGGGCCAGTTGCCACCAATCCGAACGGCAAGACCAAGGCAGCATCGGCGGTCAAGAGCACCGTATTGACCAAGGCGGATGCGAAGGAAGAAGCCCCGCAAACGGTCTCGACCGCTAAAGGCAAGGACGCCAAAGCGGCTGCCACCGCCCGGAACGGAAAACCGGATACCGATGATTCCGAAGCGAAGACTGTAAAGGATGCCAAAGGCACCGATGGCGGCGGCGAGACCAAGGCCGCATCGCCTGACAAACCTGCGAGCGCCGCGCATGAACCTCGTATCGCCACGCTACCGCTGACGAGCGATCCAAGCCTGCAGCCGGCAAACGCACAGCAGCAGCCGACACAGCTTCAGCCTTCAAATACAGCCGCGACCCCCACCGCGCAGCTCAACGCCACGCTGGCCGCAGCCAACACGCCCGTGCCGGTCAATAGCCTCGCCGCCGATATCGCGCTGAAAGCCGCGGGCGGCAACAGCCGCTTTGAAATCAGGCTCGACCCCGCCGAACTCGGCCGTATCGACGTGCGCCTCGATGTCGACAAGCATGGACAAGTCACCTCGCATCTGACGGTTGAGCGACCGGCCACGCTGGACATGCTGCGCAAGGACGCGCCGCAGCTTCAGCAAGCGCTCGAAGACGCTGGCCTGAAGACCGGTGACGGCGGCTTACAGTTCAGCCTTCGCGACCAGTCATCTTCCGGCCAGCAAAATAGCGATCAGCCCGGCCGCAATTCACAGCGCGTGATCATCACCGAAGACATCCCGGTCCCGGCGCAAATCGCGGGACAGACCTACGGACGCGCGCTCGGATCGCGCTCCGGCGTCGATATCAGCATTTAAGGAGAAGCCCCATGGCCGTTGATGCATCAATGCCTACGACCGTCACCTCCGCAGCTGCGGCGGCCCCGCCTGCCGGCGCGACAACTGGCACCACGAGTTCAACCGCGACAGCCGGTATCGCGGATAATTTTCAGACGTTTCTGACGCTGCTCACCACTCAGTTGCAGAACCAGAATCCGCTCGATCCGCTGGATACCAACCAGTTTACGGCCCAGCTCGTCCAGTTCGCTCAGGTCGAACAGCAACTTAAAACGAACGATCAGCTGACCTCGCTGGTGAATGTCGAAAAGAGCGCGCAGGCGACGCAGGCGCTGGTTTTCGTCGGTCAAACTGTGGCGGTCGATGGCTCCACGGCGCATTTCGACGGACACGCGACGTGGAATATGAATTCGCCGAGCGACACCAGCGCAACGATCACTATTACCGACAAGATCGGTCAAACCGCCTATTCCGGCAACTTCCCGATCAGCGCGGGCAATGCGAGCTTTGTATGGGACGGCAAGGGCAATGACGGCACCGTATGGCCCACAGGCGATTACAAATTGTCGGTGACGGGCAAGGACAGCACGGGCAAGAGCATCGCGATTTCGACCGAGGTTCAAGGCGTCGTCGATTCCGTCGATCTCACCGCGAGCCCTCCGTTGCTGTCGATCAGCGGTCAAAATTACACGAGCGATCAGATCAAGCGGGTCGTGGCGCCCAATAGTACGGCGGGCGCCGGCAGTTAACGAGCCTTTTAAGCACGGTTCAAAGGCATCCCAGCCCGGTCCTTAAAAGGACCGGGCTTTTCGCGTGGAGGCATATTCAAGGAGAATCGTATTGAAGCCTTGGGCTTAGGCAAATTTTAAGCCCGGAGGACTACCTTGTTCCCACGAGTTCAGTAGTCGAGTTTGTGAGTACACCATGACAGAACCCCACCGCCCGAGGGTGAAGTACGTCATCGGGCCCGATGGCAGCCCGCTGACGATTGCGGATCTCCCGGCGCCCGGTACCAAACGCTGGGTTATCCGGCGTAAGGCCGAAGTCGTTGCCGCCGTTCGCGGCGGCCTTCTTTCCCTTGAAGAGGCTTGCAGCCGATACACTTTGACCGTGGACGAGTTTCTGTCCTGGCAATTCTCGATTGACCAGCACGGTCTGGCGGGACTGCGCACCACGCGCATTCAGCAATATCGCCAATAAGACCGTCCTGATCCATAAAACAATCGGATTTTCCGAAAACCGGCTTCAACGTGTGAAGCCGGTTTTTGGCATTTTAACTTTTATGTCTCCGCGTTAACCGGCGTTAACCATATGGAAACCATACCTAGGCAAATTCTGCCCAGTCGGCAGGTGTTGCCGAATCTCTGGGTTCCTGGGGCTGGTTCGTGCAAGGGCTGTTGGCTTTCCTGAAAGGTCTGGGTGCGGCGCGGATGGCGGCAATGGCCGCAGTCGCGGTGACCCTCATCGCATTTTTCGGTTTCATCATCATGCGCGTCACCGCGCCGCAGATGACCACACTGTTCACCGATCTCAGCTACGAAGACTCGTCCGGCATCATCAAGGAACTGGAACGTCAGGCCATCCCGTATGCCCTGAAGAACGATGGCGCCGTCATCATGGTGCCGAAGGAGAACGTCACCCGGCTTCGCATGAAGCTGGCCGAAGGCGGAATGCCCAAAGGCGGCGGCGTCGGCTACGAGATTTTCGACAAATCCGACGCACTCGGATCGACCAGCTTCGTGCAGAACATCAACCACTTGCGCGCGCTGGAAGGCGAACTGGCACGCACCATCAAGGGCATCGACCGCATCCAGGCGGCCCGCGTGCACCTTGTGTTGCCGGAGCGGCCGCTGTTCTCGCGCGAAACACCTGAGCCGTCCGCCTCGATCGTGCTGCGGGTGCGCGGCTCGCTGGAGCCACAGCAGGTCCGCGCCATCCGTCATATCGTCGCCTCGGCGGTCAACGGCCTCAAGGCGCAGCGGGTGTCGATCGTCGACGAGAGCGGCCAATTGCTGGCGAACGGATCGGCAAGCGACGGCGGCGTGGAAGCCAACGGCGACGACCGGCGCACGGCTTACGAAAACCGCACGCGCGAACAGGTCGAGCAGATCGTGTCCTCGGTGGTCGGCTCCGGCCGCGCCCGGGTCCAGGTCTCCGCTGACTTCGACTACAACAAGGTGACCCAGACCTCCGACAAGTTCGACCCTGAAGGCCGCGTGCTGCGTTCCAGCCAGTCGCGCGAGGAATCCTCGGCCACCGCCGACAATAATGGCCAGATCACCGTCAACAACGAATTGCCCGGCAGCCAGCAGCAGAACGGCGCGCCAACGCCGAAGGACCAGAGCAAAAAGAGCGAGGAAATCAACAACTACGAGATTTCCCGTGTCACCAGGACCGAAGTCACGGAAGCCGGACGTGTCAACCGGATCTCGGTCGCCGTGCTGGTCGATGGCAACTACAGCAAGAACGACAAGGGCGACATCGTCTATGCGGCGCGCTCGAAGGAAGACCTGGAACTGATCGGCACGCTGGTACGCTCCGCGATCGG
>DASWQB010000422.1:0-17529 GCA_036398335.1 Afipia sp.
TCGCTTCAAGCCTCTCGCATCAGCGTTGGTCTCGGTGGTTTGACGCCGCCGATGTAATTCCGATCCGGACTGAACGAAATCCCGCCAAAGTGGCGGGATTTTTGTTAGTTGCGCAACCGATCGACAAGCACGCGCCGGTCAATGTCCGAGATGCTGTGCACCCCGCAAAGACCCATCGTTGTGCTGAGTTCTTTGCCGATCAGATCGACCGCCTTGGTGACACCCTTCTGTCCGGCAGCACCGAGACCGTGAATATATGAGCGGCCGAGCATGCAGGACTTTGCGCCGAGCGCGAGCGCGCGCATCACGTCCTGACCGGAGCGGATGCCGCCGTCGAACATGATTTCGATCTTGTCGCCGACATCCTGCACGATTTCCGGCAGCACGGAGATCGATGATGGCGCGCCGTCGAGCTGACGCCCGCCATGGTTCGACACCACGAGCGCCTCGGCCCCGGTTTTCACCGCTGCGCGCGCGTCGTTGATATCCATGATGCCCTTGATGATGAGCTTGCCGGGCCAGATGCTGCGAATCCAGTCGACGTCTTTCCAGCTCAGTGCCGGATCGAACTGCGTGGAAATCCATTCGGCCAGCGAGGTGAGGTCTTCGGTATTGTTCATCTGGCCGGCGAGATTGCCGAAGGTCCGGTGCTTGCCGCTCAGCACGTTAAACACCCAGGATGGCTTGGTGGCGAAATCGAAAAACTTCTCGACGGTCCAGCGCGGCGGCACCGTCATGCCATTCTTGATGTCGGCGTGGCGCTGTCCGATCACCTGAAGATCGACGGTCAGCACCAGCGCACTGCATTTTGCGGCGATGGCCCGTTCGATCAGCGACTTCACAAAGCCGCGGTCGCGCATGACATAAAGTTGAAACCAGAAAGGCTTGTTGACGGCGGCGGCGACGTCCTCGATCGAACAGATCGACATCGTGGAAAGCGTATAAGGGATACCGATCTCATGCGCGGCGCGGCAGGCGTAGATCTCGCCGTCGCCGTATTGCATGCCGGTGAGGCCGATCGGCGCCAGGATCAGCGGCATCGAATATTGGTCGCCGAGAATAGTGGTTTCGAGGCTATGACTGGAGACGTCGACCAGGATTTTCTGGCGAAACTTGATCCGTTCCATATCGTTGCGGTTGGCGTGAAGGGTTTCTTCCGCGTAAGATCCACGGTCGCAATAGTCGAAAAAAGCCTTCGGCACGCGGCGCATATGGAGTTGGCGCAAATCCTCGATGCAGGTGATGTTTTTCATCAACGTTTCCTGAATTGTTCTTATCTGTTGGCCAGGCATGTTTGTGCCTGGCGTCAGCGCAAGAATTTGCGCGTGGGGTACAAGGAGAAGATCATGACCGGAAAAGATCATGTCGCGAAAGAGGACAAAAAGGATAAGGACGAGAAACGCAAGCTCGAAGACGAGCTTGAAGAGGGGCTGGAAGAGAGCTTTCCGGCCTCCGATCCTGTGAGCGTGACCCAGCCGCATCCGTCAGAATATTTGCCGCCGGACGCTCCAAAAGACTGAGGGGCGGCAATTACCAGCTCAAATGTTTGAAATATAACATCTTTTTTATAGCTTTGATCTCATGGCAGCGCCGTCCCGTCGGTAATGATTCATCATATTTTTTGAAGTGGCCTCAACCGTCGAGGCCCTATAAACGGCGTGGGGTATAAAACTCTGATTATTGGCCCTGACTGGGCGGCTTGGAATGGTGCTTGCCGGTGTCATCGGTATCCGGCGATGCAGGGGAAACAATGGCTCGTAAGTATTTCGGCACTGACGGCATTCGCGGCCGCGCCAATGGGTTGATTACACCGGAACTGGCTTTGAAAGTCGGTCAGGCGGCGGGTCTCGTGTTTCAGCGCGGCGATCACCGGCACCGCGTCGTGATCGGCAAGGATACGCGCCTGTCCGGCTACATGATCGAAAACGCGATGGTTGCCGGCTTCACCTCGGTCGGCATGGACGTGCTGCTGCTCGGGCCTATCCCGACGCCGGCCGTGGCGATGCTGACCAAGTCGATGCGCGCTGACCTCGGCGTCATGATTTCAGCATCGCATAATCTGTTCGACGATAACGGCATCAAGCTGTTCGGGCCTGCGGGTTTCAAGCTGTCCGATGATGTCGAGGCTCAGATCGAACAATTAATGGACGAAAACATCGACAAGCGTCTGGCGCAGAGCGCCAGCCTCGGCCGTGCACGGCGCATCGACGGTGTTCATGATCGTTATATCGAGTTCGCCAAGCGCACGCTGCCGCGCGATCTGTCGCTGGACGGTCTTCGCGTCGTGGTCGATTGCGCCCACGGCGCGGCCTATAAGGTGGTGCCCGAGGCGTTGTGGGAGCTTGGCGCGGATGTCATTTCCATTGGCGCCGAACCGGATGGTTTCAATATCAACAAGGATTGCGGATCGACATCGCCCGAGCAACTCAGCCGCAAGGTGCGGGAGATGCGCGCGGATGTCGGCATCGCACTCGATGGGGACGCCGACCGCGTTCTGGTGATTGACGAGCGCGGCCATCTGATTGACGGAGATCAGTTGCTCGCGGTGATCGCGCAAAGCTGGAAGGAAGATGGACGTCTCGCCAAGCCGGGCGTTGTCGCCACGGTGATGTCGAATCTCGGTCTCGAGCGGTTTCTGGCGAACGAAGGTGTTTCGCTGATCCGCACGCCGGTCGGGGATCGCTACGTGCTCGAGCAGATGCTCAAGCAGGGCTTCAATCTCGGGGGCGAGCCCTCCGGCCATATTATCATGTCGGATTTCACCACCACGGGCGACGGTTTCGTTGCCGCGTTGCAGGTTCTGGCGGTGGTGCAGAAACTCGGACGTCCGGTGTCCGAAGTCTGCCACCGCTTCGAAGCGCTGCCGCAAATCCTGAAGAACGTGCGTTACGCCAATGGCAAGCCGCTCGACAACCCAGGCGTGAAGTCGGCCATCGTCGCCGCCGAAAAGCGGCTGAATGGTAACGGCCGCTTGCTGGTCCGCTCCTCCGGCACCGAGCCGGTGATCCGGGTGATGGGCGAGGGTGACGACCGCATCGTGGTCGAGGAGGCCGTCGATATGATTGTCTCGGCTCTGGGATTCACCGCGGCGGCATGACCCGCGCCGCGTATTGCGGCGCGGGATAGCGGCCATTTCGCATTTCAGCTATGGTGAAATGCGGCTGTTCGCAGCGGAGCGCTGCCGCTATCAAAAATACCCAGTCCAATTTCATTCACGGACGCATGTCGTGAACAAGCCGGTCATACTTGCCGAAGATACCAACGCCGCGCCTGTTGTCGCGGACGATGAGTCGATACCAAAAGTGGCTGCGTCGGCCGCGCCAGTCGCCGCGGTGCTCGGCGCGATCAGCGTGTCGCATTTTCTCAACGACCTGATGCAGTCACTGATCCCTTCGGTCTATCCGATCCTGAAGGAGAACTACGCGCTCGATTTCAGCCAGATCGGCTTGATCACCTTCGCCTTCATGGCGACCTCGTCGCTGTTGCAGCCGGTGGTCGGTCTCTACACTGATCGCAGGCCGATGCCGTATTCACTGCCGCTCGGCATGGGCTTTACCTTCGCCGGGCTGATCCTGCTCAGCGCTGCCTCACATTACTCGCTCATCATTGTTGCTGCCGCCCTCGTCGGACTGGGCTCGGCGATTTTCCATCCTGAATCGTCGCGCATCGCGCGCATCGCCTCCGGTGGGCGTTTTGGCTTTGCGCAATCGGTCTTTCAGGTTGGCGGCAATTTTGGTCAGGCTTTAGGCCCGATTCTGGCCGCGTTGATTGTGGTGCCGTTCGGCCAGCGAAGTATCGCGTGGTTCTCGCTGATAGCTGCTTTGGCGATTGTCCTCTTGTGGCGCATCGGAGCTTGGTACAAGCCGCGCATCGTCCCGCGTCCAGCCAAGAAAGCGCAGCGCGATCCCAACGGATTGCCGGCCGCACGTGTCGCCTTCGCGCTTGCCGTGCTGGTGCTTCTGCTGTTTTCCAAGGCGTTCTATCTGTCGGGGATCACCAGCTATTATACCTTCTTTCTGATTCACAGATTTGCCGTTAGCACGCAGACCGCGCAGATATTTCTGTTCGTGTTTCTTGCGTCGAGCGCGTGCGGCACGTTTTTTGGCGGACCGCTCGGCGATCGTTTCGGGCGCAAATACGTGATCTGGTTTTCAATCCTCGGTGTGTTGCCGTTCACGCTGGCGCTGCCATACGCGAATATTTACTGGACTCTCGTGTTCAGCATTCTGATCGGGTTTATTCTGTCGTCGGCGATGCCGCAGATCATTGTATATGCGCAGGAGTTGATGCCTCATCGTCTTGGCATGATCTCCGGGCTCTTTTTCGGTCTGGTGTTCGGTGTAGGTGGTATTGGGGCCGCGGTGCTCGGAATTGTGGCTGATCACAAAGGCATCGATTTTGTCTATCAAGTCTGTTCGTTCCTGCCGGCGCTCGGCCTTGTCGCTGTGCTGCTGCCAAACCTCAAGCGTGTGAAAAGCTAGATCTCTCCGTCTCGTTCAACGCGAAATCTTTCAACACATTGTTAGTAAATGTGGCATCACGCGCGGCAAACGCGTTAACGCGCATTAAAAATCACGGTTAAGAATTAGGGTTAAGTGGCGCTTAAGCATTTGGTGCCATCGTCCGTTTGTGAGTTTTGAGTGTGAGGCCTTTGCGTCGTCTGCCTCACCGGACGAAAGGACTATTTAAATGCGTAACATGAAAATTGTCGTCGCCGCTGGTGCGATGCTGACATCGGGTGCGGCGTTTGCCGCCGATCTTCCTCTTGCGCCGCCGCCTTACATTCCGCCGGTTGTCGAATTTGGCGGCTGGTATCTGCGCGGCGATATCGGCATGACGAACCAGCGGCTCAAGTCGCTGGACAGCGCGGCGTCTCCGTTGATTACATCTGAATCCGGTCTCGGCTTCGATAGCGCAACGCTGTGGGGCGGCGGCGTCGGCTATCAGTTTAACAACTGGTTTCGCATGGATGTGATCGGGCAGTACCGCGGCAAAGCCAACTTCCATGGTTCGCAGACGATCCTGAGGGGCCCTGGCGACCATCTGGCTGACAATTACACCGGCAGCAAATCCGAATCCTTGTTTCTCGTGAACGCCTATGCCGATCTTGGAACTTGGTGGTGCATCACGCCGTTCATCGGCGCCGGTGTCGGCACCTCGTATAACTACATCTCCGGTTTCCGGGACGATGGATTCAGCTCCCCCGGTGGTGTTGCGGGCGCTCCTGCCATTACGTACTTCGAGAACCATGGGAAATGGAATTTTGCATGGGCGGCGCACGCAGGCCTCGCATACAAGGTCAGCCCGAATCTCACGATGGAGCTTGCTTACAGCTATGTGAATCTCGGTGATGCGGCTCCCGGAAACTTCTCTGCCTATGATGGCAGTGCTTCCGGTCCGACAACTGTCCGGTTCAGAGACATCACTTCGCACGATCTGAAGCTCGGCGTGCGCTGGGCAATCGATCCGGTGCCGGCTTACGCGCCGCCTCCGCCGCTCATAACAAAGGGCTGATCGATCCTCAGTCGTCGAATTCAAATTCAAACGGCGCGGTTCATCCCGCGCCGTTTTTCTTTTGCGTGTCGATGTCCTTGCACACGATTGGTTAAGGTTAACGCGCGATGATCGAACACGGTTAAGCGTTGGTGTAGATGGAGCGTTTCGATGCGTCGGATGTTATTGGTTGTGGTGCTGGCAGGCAGCGCGCGTGTTGCGCAGGCCGCCGATATGCCGGACTTTTCCAACATGCCGCTGCGCGGTCCAATATCTAGCGGCCCAGTCAACTGGCAGGGATATTACGTTGGCGGACAGGCCGGATACGGTTCTGGCGACATGAATTTTTCGGGGTCGAACCAGGGGCTGATTGCGAAAGCGCTCGGCCCTAACAACATCCTCCAGGATGTTGTCTCATCGGTCGCCGAGGCGAACGGAAAGGTCAGCGTGCGCCAAACGACATTTGGCGGCTTTGTTGGATATAACGGTCAGTGGGATGATGTCGTTCTCGGTTTCGAAGCCAACTATATGCATGGCAAGTTCTCGGCGGCGTCAACCGCTGCGCCCGTTCCGCTGACTTATGTCACGCCGTTTTCTGATGGCCGCTATCACACTGTCGGATTGGTTTCTTCCCAGTCTGTTTCCATCACCGACATGGGTACTCTTCGTGCACGTGCCGGTTACGTAGTCGGAAATTTTCTCCCCTATGTATTCGGAGGTCTCTCTCTCGGGCGCGCCGATATTTCGAGCAATGTGACGATTACCGACAGGTCGGCCGCCAATTTTGCCGATTCTTCGACTGCTCCCCGTACTACATACGCTGCAACCGACTCGACAAGCGGCAAGATGCTCTACGGTTACAGCGCCGGTCTCGGTACCGAAGTGATGCTGGCTGGAAACCTTTTTGGACGCGTGGAGTGGGAGTATCTCCGGTTTGTCAACGCTGGCGCCGATGTCAATATCAACACCGTGCGCGGTGGCATCGGTTATAAATTCTAACTCCCATAGCGATTAGCATGTGTTGAATCGGGGGCTGCCATGCCGGCGATCGATCCTCTGACAGCCGGCGCTGTTCTGGTTGCGACTGCCGCAACCGATGCGGTCTATGTCATGTTCACATCCGCCGTGGTGCAGCGCCGCCGCGTGCCCGCGGCAACGTGGAGCAGCATCTGGTATCTGCTCTCGTCCTATGCCGTCATCAGCTACACCGAGAATTGGGTTTATGTGGTCTTCGCCGCCGTGGGGTCATGGCTTGGCGCGTTTGCAACCATCACTTTCCTGCACCGGCCACCCGGGGGTCCTCCTGTCGGAGCTTCGCCAGAGTAACGCCCGAAGAGGGTGGGTTGGCTCTATTGCATGCCGCCTTTGTGATATCCGGCGGCGGAAGTTTCTTGACGAAAACCCGATCCTTCCTTATTCACGGCGGCGGGACACCTCCCCCCAACGGGAGGCTAGCTATCTGGAAGGATAGATTATGACCGTTGCGAAGCCAGTTTCGCGGCCAAACGTGCCGCATTTTTCGTCCGGCCCCTGCGCCAAGCGCCCCGGCTGGACCCCCCAAAATCTCAAGGATGCGGCCCTCGGCCGTTCGCACCGCGCGAAGATCGGCAAGGCGAAGCTCAAACTCGCGATCGATCTGACGCGCGAAGTGCTTGAGGTGCCATCCGACTACAAAATTGGAATTGTCCCCGCCTCGGACACCGGCGCTGTCGAAATGGCACTGTGGTCGTTGCTTGGGCCGCGTCCCGTCACCATGATCGCCTGGGAATCCTTTGGCGATGGCTGGGTGACTGACGTCATCAAGCAGTTGAAACTCAAGGACGTGGTCAAGCTCACCGCGGGCTATGGCGACATTCCCGACCTTTCGAAAGCTGATCCGAATTCGGACATCGTGTTCACCTGGAACGGCACCACCTCCGGCGTGCGCGTTCCGAACGCCGACTGGATCGCGGCCGACCGTGAAGGCTTGACCATCTGCGACGCGACTTCGGCTGCGTTCGCACAGAAGCTCGATTGGCCGAAGCTCGATGTCGTGACCTTCTCCTGGCAGAAGGCGCTCGGCGGTGAGGCCGCGCACGGCATGTTGATTCTTTCGCCGCGCGCCGTCGCTCGCCTCGAGAGCTACGTGCCGCCATGGCCGATGCCGAAGATTTTCCGCATGACCAAGGGCGGCAAGCTGATCGACGGAATTTTCGTCGGTGAGACCATCAACACGCCCTCGATGCTGGCCGTCGAGGACTATCTCGATGCGTTGCAATGGGCGAAATCGATTGGCGGTCTGAAAGCGCTGATCGCCCGAGCCGACGCTAGTACCAAAGTCCTTGCGGACTGGAAGGCGCAAACGCCATGGGTGGATTTTCTGGCCAACGATGCCGCGATCCGCTCCAACACATCGGTGTGTCTGAAAGTAGTGGATCCTGCGGTCACCTCACTCCCGGCTGACGCTCAGGCGGACTTTGCCAAGAAGCTCGTTGCGCTTGTCGAAAAGGAAGGGGCCGGTTTCGACCTTGGCGCTTATCGCGACGCACCTCCCGGCCTGCGCATCTGGTGCGGAGCGACTGTGGAAGCCTCCGATGTTGCGGCTCTCACACATTGGCTCGATTGGGCATTCGCAGAGACCAAGGCTTCGCTCGCCAAGGCGGCGTAGTTTTCCAAATCCGATGTCTTCTTCCCCTCTCCCCATAGCCCGTCGAAGACGGGCGTGAACGCCCTTAAGATGGGAGAGGGTGCTGAGCGGCGGAGCCGCGAAGCGGGTGAGGGATCTTTTCCATCACCGTTTCAACCCCTCACCCGGCTCAATCTCGTTTCACTCGATTTCGCCACCCTCTCCCGCAAGGGGAGAGGGGAAGAGCAGCGGAGCAGAAATGTTTGGATTTTTTAAGTTCAAGAAAACAGTCGATTACGCGACAAAATATGTGCTGACCATGATTGCCCCAGCTCAGCAGACTGCCGCGCTTCGTCAAACTGGATTTCCGAATGCAGTGTTTGCTGATGCCTACATCCTTGGATTTTTGCAAATCCTAGTCATGCATGCGGCAAATGAAAGCCAAGGCAAGGCTCTCCAAGCATCGCATCAAAAGATGGTCTTTGAAGGTGTCTTAAATCAACTGGTGCCGGGACTGGGGCAACAGATGGAAATGGCCTTAATGCAACTGAACACTCTCGGCGTTCGAGGTAATGAAAATTATTTGGTCGGACGAAGAGAGGCTCATGAATACGTAAGGGCTCTTATGAGTGGCGATGACGCTAACGCCCAACGGATTTCGCTCGCGTTTACAGATTTTATCAAGAGAAACCACTTGGGGCTTTCCAAATAGGCACTTCAGTCGGAAGCGCGGATGGATCAATCCCTGTCAACTTAAGGTATATCCCATGACCAAACCAAAGGTTCTCATTTCCGACGCGCTGTCCCCTGCTGCGGTGCAGATCTTCAAGGATCGCGGAATCGACGTCGATTTCCAGCCGGATCTCGGCAAGGACAAGGACAAGCTTGCAGCCATCATTGGCAATTATGACGGCCTCGCCATCCGCTCGGCGACCAAGGCAACCGCAAAAATTCTCGCCAATGCGACGAGACTGAAAGTCATCGGCCGCGCCGGCATCGGCGTCGATAATGTCGAAATTCCCGCCGCCACGGCCAAGGGTATCATCGTGATGAACACGCCGTTCGGTAACTCGATCACCACCGCCGAACACGCAATCACCCTGATGCTTGCGCTGGCGCGAGAAATTCCCGCCGCCGATGCTTCGACTCAGGCCGGCAAGTGGGAGAAAAACCGCTTCATGGGCGTGGAGATTACCGGCAAGACGCTGGGCGTCATCGGCTGCGGCAATATCGGCGCGATCGTCGCCGACCGCGCGCTTGGCCTGAAAATGAAAGTCGTCGCCTACGATCCATTTCTCTCGCCGGAGCGCGCAAAGGACATCGGCGTCGAGAAGGTCGAGCTTGACGACCTGTTCAAGCGCGCCGATTTCATCACGCTGCATACGCCGCTGACCGAAAAAACCCGCAACATCATCGACGCGACCTCGATTGCGAAAATGAAGAAGGGTGTGCGCATCATCAATTGCGCGCGTGGTGGTCTGGTGGACGAGAATGCTTTGGCGGCCGCGCTGGAAGCGAAGCACGTCGCGGGCGCGGCGTTCGACGTGTTTGTCGAGGAGCCGGCCAAGACGAACGTGCTGTTCGGGCATCCGAACGTGATCTGCACGCCGCATCTCGGTGCATCCACCAACGAGGCGCAAGAGAACGTCGCGCTGCAGGTCGCCGAACAGATGTCCGATTACCTGCTGACCGGAGCGATCACCAACGCCATCAACTTCCCTTCGATCACTGCCGAAGAGGCACCGAAGCTGAAGCCGTTTATCGAGCTTGCCGAAAAGCTCGGCTCATTTGCCGGCCAGCTCACCGAAACGGATATCTCCAAGGTCACGATCACCTATGAGGGCCATGTCGCTGAAATGAAGATCAAGGCGCTGACCTCGGCGGCGCTGAGCGGCTTATTGCGGCCGATGTTGGGCGACGTCAACGTCGTGTCCGCGCCCGTCGTCGCCAAGGAGCGCGGCATGGTCGTGGACGAGGTGGTTCGCGCCGCGCAGAGCGATTACGAAAGCCTCATCACCGTCACGGTCGCCACCGATAAGCAGGAGCGTTCGGTGTCGGGCACCGTCTACGCCGATGGCGCGCCGCGTCTTATCGACATCAAGGGCATTCGTGTCGATGCTGAATTCGGCAAGTCGATGATCTACGTCACCAACGAGGACAAGCCGGGCTTCATCGGAAAGTTTGCCTCGATGCTTGGCGATGCCAAGGTCAATATCGCAACCTTTCATCTTGGCCGTCACAAGCCGGGCGGCGACGCTATCGCCCTGGTCGAAGTTGACGGGGCCATACCGGCAGATGTCCTGGCCAAGGTAGCTGCGCTGCCGCAGGTCAAGCAAGCCAAGGCGCTGGCATTTTGATTCAAACGACGACGCCGGCCGGCATGATGAGCAGGCCGGCGTCTTTATATTTTCGCTGGCGATGATTGCTTTGCTGACGTGTTGCGAGACGCAGTGATGACGCCGGCTAATATCAGAGCGTAGCCGACCAGATGAAAAGGCTGCAGGTGTTCGCCAAGAAGGCTGATCGCCATGACCGAACCGAACATCGGCACGAGATGAATGAACGGTGCCGCGCGATTTGGACCGATCAGCTCGATACCGCGGTTGTAAAACATATAAGCCAGCGCCGATGGGAAGATCACAATAAAAATACCGCTTGAGACGGTGATGGTATCGAACTTCATGATATTGCCGGCGGCAACTTCCAGAATAACAAGCGGAACTGTCATGATCGCCGCGCACCCGGTCACAAAGGTCATGAACGAAAGCGCATGGACGGGCGGGCGGCGCGGTATCAGCGCCGAATAGATGCCGAGCACCAGAAGACCCATGACAACACCAACATCGCCGATGTTGAATTCGATCCTGGCAAGGGACGTGAAGCGGCCATGCAGAATAATCACGAGCACGCCGAACAACGACATTACGATACCGATTGCTTGAGCCCCGGTCAGGCGCACGCCGAACAGGACCAGCATCCAAAGCGCCACGAACAGCGGACCGGACGATTGGATCAAAAGTCCATTCAAGGCTTGGGTATGTTGCAGTCCCCAATAAGCAAAGCCGTTATTGCCAGCAAAGCCGGTGAAAGCCATCACCAGCAGCAAGGGAATGTGCTTGCGTATGATTGGCCAATCGTGCCGCAAATGCGTCCGCGCAAAAGGGGCCAATATCAAAAAGGTCCCTGACCACCGGATGAATGTCAGCGAGAAGGGCGGAACGCGGCCGACGATATAGCGGGCAAGGACGATGTTAGCAGCCCAGAACACGGCCATCAGAACAAGCAGCACGAAAGGCTGATTGTAAAGCCGGGCTGTGAGGGTGGGCTTGGGGGACGATGGAGCGGCGAGGGTCATTGGAATATGCCGGACAAAAGACATCTTTTGTGCCCGTTTTTCATGGCCGGACAAGTCATAATCCGGAATTGCTCGGTTGCGTTGCGCGGGCATCGCTACCGCACCGATTTTCGTCAGGCGCCCGAAGCGGAAGCCCTGCGCGCCGCAACAATGACGCCGGCCAGCACCAGGACGTAGCCGGCAAGGTGAAACAGCTGAAAGCGTTCACCGAGAAAGCCGATGGCCATCACCGACCCGAACGCGGGCATCAGATGGAAGAACGGCGCGGCGCGGTTGGCGCCAATCAATTCGACACCGCGATTGAAGAACAGATAGGCCAGCGCCGAAGGGAATATCGCGATATAGACCAGCACCGGGATCGTGGTCGCATTGATCGGCGTGGTGCGGCCGCTGCACATTTCCCAGATGAAAAGCGGCGCGACGAATAATGATCCGCAGCCACAAGTAAACAGCAGAAATGAAATTGGCTGGATCGGCGGGCGCCGGGCCGCCATCGCCGAATACACTCCGAACACGACCAGCGCGATTGTATAACCGACATCGCCCTTGTTCAGCTGAATGCTCAATAGCGTGGTGAGATCGCCGCGCAGCAATATAATCAGCACGCCTGTTAGCGAAATGGCGATGCCGAACGTTTGCGCCCATGTCAGGCGGATGCCGAACAGAAGCAGCGAGAACAGCGCGACATAGAGCGGACCGGAGGACTGCAGCAACAGTGCATTGAGGGCCTGGGTGTATTGCAGGCTCCAATACCCCAGCGTGTTGAAAGTCGCGACGCCAATGAAAGACAGCAACACCATCATCATCCAGTGACGGCGAATCAGCGGCCAGTCCCGCACGGTCTGCCTCCATGCGAATGGCAGCACGATCACAAATGCGCCCGCCCAGCGAATGAAGGACAGCGCCATCGGAGGAATCTGCCCGGCGGCATAGCGCCCAACGACGATGTTGCCGGCCCAGAACAGAGAGGTCAGGCACAACAGCAGATAAGGCTGGTTCATCAGCCAGGAGTTGGATGGTCGTACTGGAAGGGGTGTCATTTTCCCGGATGTGAATTAAGGCAGAACGGCGAACCACCGGTTGTGGCTTTTAGCGGGGGATATCAATGATTTGCGCTTGATTTTAGGGTCTTCGGACAGCCGCTTTCACTTGCGTCCCATGCCGTCATCCTTTATCCGATGGAATGCCTCGCATGCATGAAACTCCGCGGCAAGGCACAGCCTTTGCAGGCTGGATTGCAAATTTGCACAGGACCTCCTTCAATCATGGCTTCCCCAAAATGGCTCGCTCCAAATGACTAATGTCGTCGTCGTCGGCGCCCAATGGGGCGACGAGGGGAAGGGCAAGATCGTCGACTGGTTGTCCGAGCAGGCTGACATCGTGGTGCGCTTTCAGGGCGGCCACAATGCCGGGCATACCCTCGTCATCAACGGCAATACCTACAAGCTGGCATTGCTTCCCTCTGGTGTCGTGCGGTCCTCGAAACTGTCGGTGATCGGTAACGGAGTTGTGTTCGATCCTCAGGCGTTCGTCGCTGAGATCGAGAAACTGCGCGGCCAGGGCGTGGACATCTCGCCGGATAATCTGCGTGTCGCCGAAAACGTCACGCTCATTCTGCCCCTGCATCGCGAGCTCGACGCGGTACGCGAGAATGCCAGTAAGGCGACAGCGATTGGCACCACACAGCGCGGTATCGGCCCGGCCTATGAGGACAAGGTCGGACGCCGCGCCATCCGGCTGATGGATCTGGCCGATCCGCAAACGCTGCCGCACAAGATCGACCGGTTGCTGTCGCATCACAACGCGTTGCGCCGTGGGCTTTCGCTGCCCGAGATCGACGCCACCGCCGTGCTCAAGGATTTAACGGCCGTCGCCCCGCAGGTGCTGCCGTTCGCCGATTCGGTGTGGAATTTGCTCGATCAGAAGCGCCGCGAGGGCAAACGCATCCTGTTTGAAGGCGCGCAAGGCGCGCTTCTTGATGTCGACCATGGCACCTATCCCTATGTCACCTCGTCCAATACCGTTGCTGCACAGGCGGCGACCGGCTCGGGCATGGGGCCAAGCTCGCTTGGCTATGTACTGGGCATCTGCAAGGCCTATACGACCCGCGTCGGGCAGGGGCCATTCCCCACTGAGTTGACGGATGCGATCGGCGATCTGATCGGTCAGCGCGGCAAGGAGTTCGGCGTCAACACCGGGCGCAAACGCCGCTGCGGCTGGTTCGATGCGGTTCTCGTGCGCCAGACGGTTCGCACGTGCGGAATCCATGGCCTTGCGCTGACCAAGCTCGACATTCTTGACGGTTTTGACAGTATCGAAGTTTGTGTCGGCTACGAGCTGGACGGCAAGACCATCGATCATTTTCCCGCTGGCGAAGGCGCGCAAGCGCGCGTTACGCCGGTCTACGAGACCATCGAGGGCTGGAAGGAGCCCACCGCCAATGCCCGTTCATGGGCCGAACTTCCCGCGCAGGCGATTAAGTATGTCCGAAGAGTGGAAGAACTCGTTGGATGTCCAATAGCATTGCTCTCCACAAGTCCGGAGCGCGAGGATACTATTCTGGTGCAGAATCCTTTCGAGGCATGATTGTGCCAAGAAAGACAAATGGCGAAGCTGAACGTTCGTCGACTGGATAAGGATGGCAGATTACTACCCGCTGATTGCCCGCGCCGTCGCCGGTTTGGATCCCAACTCCACCGGAGAAAGCCGACGTGCGCTTTATGAGCGGGCGCGGACGGCGTTGATCGCGCAATTGCGCGGCGTGCAACCGGCGCTGAGCGAGGCGGAAATCACACGCGAGCGTCTATCGCTGGAGGAGGCTGTCCGCAAGGTCGAGGCCGAAGCTGCGCAGCGTTCCCGCAACGATCCATTGCGCAGCGACACACGCAACCGGCAGCCGGACGCGGCCGGGCGCGAAGCGCCGCGGCGTGGTGATGCGTTGCGCGAAAGCGCGCGCGCGGCCGCTGCACGTGTGGCGCAACATGCTGCTCCTGCAGGGCGTGCCGCACCCTCGCCCGATGAACGTTTCCCCGCGGAGGAGAGGCCAGCGCGCAATCTTCGCGCGGACCCTACACAGCGTCCGCCGCGTGATTTGAGGGAAGATTCGCGCCCAAGCTCACCGGATGTGGATCAGCCGCCGCGCAGCCGCGATTTGCGGGGAGCGCCGCCGCGCCGTCCGACCGATGAGGATCGCGCGCCACCCGTGCACGGCCAAAAGCCTGCTCCCGGTCCAGGTGGTGCGCGGGGCTTCCGCGATGTGGTTGCGGATGCCGATGATCTTGGCCGCGCCGCATCGCAGGCCAATCGCAGCGCACGCCGTACCTACGCCAACGTGCCGGCGCCCTCGCCGGATTTCGACCGCGTCGAGCCGGATATGGAGCAGCGTGGCGGCCCGTCTCCTTACGGCTATGATGAAGCTTTCGATGAGCCGGATGATTACCAGCACCCACAAAAACGCGGCAAGAATTCGGTTTGGGACAAACCGGACAAACCCGCCACGTCTTCCAAAATCAAGATCGGCGGCAAGTTTCCAATCAGGATTGCGCTATCTGTCGGTCTTGCACTGATCGTCATCGGATTGGCGATCCTGCTGTATCAGAAGCTTACCCCGTCCTTGCGTGCGATGTTCAAATCCTCTCCGGCGGCGGATACATCGGCGAGCGGCGACGCAGGAGCGCGGCCAAAAATCACCGATCGCGTCGGCCAAGGAGATTCGTCATCCTCACCTATTGCGCCGATCGCCCAGCGCGCCATCCTGTTCGAGGAGGATCCGGCCGATCCGCAAGGCAAGCAGACCGTCGGCACGGTGGTGTGGCGGCTCGATAAGATTCCGCCTTCGCCGAAGCAGAAACCGGACACTGCAATCCGTGCGGATATCGAATTGCCCGACCGCAAGCTCAAGGTCACGTTGACGATCATGCGCAACACGGATCCGTCAATGCCCGCGACCAGCCACACCATCGAGGTGGTTTATACCGTCACGCCAGAGTTCGGCACCACGATTGCCAACGTGCCGGGCATCTACGCCAAATCGCCGGATCAGCCGCGCGGTACGCCGCTGGCCGCCACTTCAGTGAAAGTGCAGGACGGCTATTTCCTGATCGGCCTGTCGAATGTCGATGTCGATCGAGACCGCAATCTGCAGGTGCTGAAGGAACGCAGCTCTCTGGATATCCCGATGGTTTACGGAAATCAGAAGCGCGCCATCCTTTCGCTTGAGAAGGGCGCTCCGGGCGACCGTATTTTCCGCGACGCCTTTGCAGCCTGGGGACAATAATATCGTGCGTATCACACTTGCAGGATCCCGCCATTTCGGCGTGGCAACACTGAAAATGCTTCGCGACCATGACGTGGAGATCGCCCGCGTCATCGTCGCCGATGGCGAGGACCGCCTCGCTCTGGCGGCGAAGACGGCAGGCCTCGACGTACTGGTACAGGCCAGCCCGAAGATTATCGAAGCCTCGGAAATTCCTCCCGGTACCGATCTCATCATCACCGCGCACAGCCATGCCCGCGTCAGTCATGACGCGCTTGCCAAATCGAAGCTCGGCGGCATTGGTTATCATCCTTCGCTTCTGCCGCGGCACCGCGGTATCGCGGCGGTGGAATGGACCATCAAGGAAGGTGATCCGGTTGCCGGCGGCACCATTTATCATTTGTCCGAACGCATGGATGGCGGCGCGATCGCCGCGCAGGAATGGTGCTTTGTCAAAAAGGGCGAGACCGCGCGTGAATTATGGGAGCGCGCGCTGGCGCCGATGGGCTTGAAACTGATGGCGAAGGTGATCGATCACGCCAAGGCGTTCGGGTCATTGCCTGCCAAGGCGCAGGATGAGCAATTCGCCACGCTGGCGCCGAAGATCAAGATAGAGGCGAACGCGTAAAGCGGATTCGGATTTCCACGATTTTCATTTCTTGTTGGAAGATTGGTTCCATCGACGTCATTGCCGGGCATAGCCGTTCGAAGAACGGCGTCGCTTTGCTCGCTACGACCCGGCAATTCATCTTCTTCGTCAAAGATTTCTCAAGCGACGATGGATCACCGGGGCGTCGGCGAGCGTAAGCGACGCCGCTCTTCGGTGCCCGGTGATGATGATCATGTATATTTTCATTTAGAGACGGCACGGTGCTCACGCCGCGGGCGTCTCCCCCTCGCGCACCGCGCTCAAGACGAGATCGTTCGCATCGGTGACGCCGTCTGCGGCGCGGCGCACGATGGTCTGCGCCATTTTTGCCTTGGTGGCAGGCGTGCGGTTCTCCTGCGCAATCTGTTCCACGGCGATGTTGAGCACTTCCCGCAATGCTGCAATGGTTTCGGTGCTGAAAGAATCCGGCGAGCGATTGGCCATGCATGTCTCCTTGAGCTTGATTGCGCGCGGACCATTGCGCTGCATTGAGGCAGTTATGAGTCGCATGCACCGATTCACAAGTTCAAACGCCGATGTGACTTTGGAACGCCTCTATTCACATTTCCTTCAAGAATTTATTGCGTGTGCGAGAACACTAGATGAGTCGGATGCAAATTCTCGCAAGATGTTGTGTCAGATGACTCGACTAGCTTGACGTGAGCCCGCATGCTTTAAGTGGGCACGGTCACGATCCCGCGACGATGTCAAAAAATCCGTGAAGTGAGCGCAGGCGCACTGCGTTGAGAGGGCTCTCGGTGAAAAATTTTATTTTGACGCGATTTATTTTTATGAGCCGATTTTTCGTATGGCGGGTACCGCGACTTGCCGTTGTCATGGTTGCGGTTGCGGTGAACAGTGGTCCGCTACTCTCACAGGATTCGTCGCCGAGTGAGCCGTTTTTGCAGAAGACCGGATTTTATCTTTCTTCCGCTGGGTTCCGGCCCAAATTCGCCAACGACGCGGCCGGACAGAAAGCGCTCAGGGCGTTGCCGCCGCATCGCTTCGTGATTCATACCGTCAATGGAATCGATCATTATCTGTTCGCAGATCCCAAAGCCTGTGTGTGCATTTTTGTCGGCAACAAGGACAACTATTTGTCTTATCGCGCCATCCGCGCGCAGCCTCTTGGACCGGCGCCTGACAATGTGGCGCCGGATTACAAAACCAAT
>DASWQB010000423.1:0-7820 GCA_036398335.1 Afipia sp.
AGCAGCCCAAGCTGAATGGCTTGTCGGGTCAGCGAATAAGCGCCGGTGATAACCGCCTGACTCGCGATCACGGTGGCGATGGTGGCGAGGACCACCATTGGCACGAGTGCCCAATCGGGGAACATCAGAAAGAATGGATTTTCCACAGCCTTGGGATCGCCGATCACCAGCGCGCCCTGCCCGAGATAATTCAGCGCCAGCGACGGCAGCACGATGGCGAGCCATGCGGTCTGGATCGGACGTTTGCCGAAATGGCCCAAATCAGCATAGAGCGCCTCCGCGCCGGTGACGGCCAGAAACACCGCACCGAGTGTTACAAGGCCGATCACGCCATGATGCAGGAGGAAGTTAACGGCCAGCAGCGGATTGAATGCCAGCAGCACCTGCGGATGCGCGGCGATGTGCGGGATCGCATAAACGGCGATAACGATGAACCAGATGCACATCAACGGCCCGAAGAACGCGGCGACCCTGGCGGTGCCGCGCGACTGCACCGCGAACAGCAAAAACAGAACGACAAGCGTCAGCGGTACGACATAGGGATCGAGCGAGGCGGTTGCGATCTTGACGCCCTCGATGGCGGACAGCACCGACAGCGCCGGAGTTATGACGGCATCGCCGTAGAACAGCGCACCGCTGATGATACCGAGCAGGATCACCGCGCCGCCGTTTGGGCCGAGCGCGCGCTGTGCCAGCGCCATCAGCGCCAGCGTGCCGCCCTCGCCATTATTGTCCGCGCGCAGCAGGATAATCACATATTTAAGCGTGACGACGACGATCAGCGCCCACAGGATCAGCGATAGTACGCCGAGCACCGCCTGTTGTGAAACACCACCGGATGTACCTGCCGCCGAAACCGCTTCGCGGAAGGCGTAAAGCGGGCTGGTGCCGATGTCGCCGTAAACGACACCGATGCTGCCCAGCATCAGCGCCTTGAAGGACGCCGTCGAGTGACTTTCGCCAGCTTCGCTTTTGCCAACGCTGCTTTTGCCAACGCCGCTTTCACCATGTCCGTTCGCCACCGGCGTTTCCGCGGCGGCGATCGATGTCTCGGGGGTCATGGGGAAGCCTCGGCAATCCGCTCTGTTGCAGAGCGCAGGGCTATACGCTCACCTAGGGTGCATTTCAAGGAAACCGACTGGCTTCAGATGACCATAGGAGAGACGTCAGATATATTAAAATTACATATTAAAATCAAATTGTTACTTGCGTTCCGACTTCCACAACCCGACCGGTTGGGATCTGGAAATAGTCGGTGGCGTCGTTGGCCGATTTGCTCATCGCGATAAACAAATGATCTTGCCATTTCGGCATGCCCGATTGCGCGGCGGGTTTGAGCGAGCGGCGCGAGACGAAGAATGACGTCGCCATGATGTCGAACTGCCAGCCGAGCTTACGCGCAATCGCCAGCGCTTTGGGCACATTGGGCGACTCCATGAAGCCGAAATTCAACTGCACCGTGGCGAACTTCTCGCTGATGCTCTCAAGGTTCACACGGTCGAGCTTGTCGACGCGGGGCGTCTGAGCGGTGCGGATCGTGAGAATGACGTTGTGCTCGTGAAGCACCTTGTTGTGTTTCAGATTATGCAGCAGCGCGGTCGGAACATATTCCGGATCGCTGGTGAGGAAGACCGCAGTTCCCTTAACGACGTGAGGCGGACGCTTCTCCAGGCTCGCGATGAGCTCACGCAACGGCACTTCGGTTCGCCGTGTCTTTTCGATCAGGATCGCCGCGCCGCGCCGCCATGTCCAGATGAGCACCACGACGGCGAAGCCAAACAAGAGCGGCACCCACGCGCCTTCGAACAGCTTCAGAAGATTGGCGCTGAAGAAAGTCATGTCGACAAACACGAAGGGCGCGATCAGCGCCGCCGCGCTCGCCGCGCGCCAGTTCCACAATTTCCAGATCACCACGAAGCCCATGATGCCGTCGGCCACCATGGTGGTGGACACCGCGATGCCGTAAGCGGACGCCAGGCCGCTCGAAGAGCGAAACATCAAGACCAGCAGCAGCACGCCGATCAGCAGGAACGTGTTGACGCGCGGCAGATAGATTTGTCCGGCGTGAATTTCGGAGGTGTAACGCACCTCGAAGCGCGGCAAGAGGCCGAGCTGCACGGCCTGCCGCGTCAGCGAAAACGCGCCGGTAATAACGGCCTGACTTGCGATCACGGTGGCGGCGGTGGCGAGTACGATCAGCGGCACCAGAAACGTCTCGGAGACCATCGAATAGAACGTGTTCTCGATCACGCTTGGATGCGACAGCACCAGCGCGCCCTGCCCGTAATAATTGATGAGCAACGCGGGCAATACGAAATACAACCACGCGGCCTGTATGGGCTTGCGCCCGAAATGGCCCAGATCCGCGTACAGCGCCTCGCCGCCGGTGACGGCGAGGAAGACCGCGCCGAGTGTCACCAGCCCGATCTCGCCATGTGTCAGCATGAAGGAGACGGCATACCAGGGATTGATCGCCCACAGCACGGACGGATCGTCAACGATGTGAACCGCGCCCATGATCGCGAGCACGGTGAACCAGGTAATCATCACCGGACCGAAGGCAGTGGCGATGCGGTTGGTGCCGTGACTCTGCACCGCGAACAGAACAACGAGAATGAGCACGGTCAGCGGCACGACATAATGTTCGAGCGCGGGCGCGGCGAGCTTGAGACCTTCCACCGCCGAGAGAACCGAAATCGCCGGCGTAATCATCGAGTCGCCGATGAACATCGCGGCGCCCACGACGCCGAGCGCCAGCAATATCCAGGAGCGGCGGCCAAGCGCGCGCTGGCCGAGCGCCATCAGCGACAGAGTGCCGCCCTCGCCGTTATTATCGGCGCGCAGCAGCAGCAACACGTATTTGGCGGTGACGACGACGAGAAGCGCCCACAGGATCAGCGACAGCACGCCGAGCACGATCGGCCGGGTGACCTCTCCCGACCCCGCCGCCCAGCGCACCGCTTCGCGGAACGCGTAAAGGGGCGAGGTTCCGATATCCCCGAACACGACGCCGATACTGCCAAGGGTCAGGCCCCAGAAACTGGCATGCGCAGTGGTTTCGCCCTGGACCTCTGGGGTTATTTCGCTGGCGGTCATATGATGGAAAACGCCTTACAACTCGGTTTCGATCCGCGCGCAGAAGCAGCGAGTATAACACGGGCGAGTGGTGGCCGGTTCTAACATTCGCAGTTCCGTTTCGGCTGGCGCTGATGCGGATGTTAGAACCAAAGGCCACCAGTGAATATAAGCTGCTCATGGAGTTTGGATTTGACATCCGCGTTACGAGGTCGCGGATAGCGAATCTCAAATCCGCTCCACGACTGCCTTCCCACACTCCGTGGGAGAACGTCCACAACCGAACGTGGTACTATAGTACTATTTACGGCTTGAGGTTAGGCGGCAGCGCGGGATCTTCCCGCATCAATGTGATGGTCACGCGGCGGTTGGCTGACATCGCCGGATCGTCCGGAAACAGCGGTTGCGTATCGGCTTTGCCGGACACCGCATAGATATGCGAGGTCGGCAGCCCTTCGCGCTCCAGAATCTGGCGCACGGCGTTGGCACGGTCTGCCGACAGATCAAAACCGTCATAGTCCGAACGCGGCACGAAATTCGAGGCCGTGTGGCCAACGATCGAAACGCGGAGCGGCGTTTGCCGCAGCGGGCCAGCGAGGCGGCGGATCAGCGTTTTGGTGCGCTCAAACGGTTCCCTTGAGCCGTCAGCAAACATCGAACGGCCGTCCTGATCGACGATTTCGAGATTGAGCCCCTGCGTGGTCTCCTCGAAAAGGATGTGTTTGGACAATTCGGACATTTCCGGCATGTCCTGCAACGCCTGACGCAGCGAGGCGGAGGCGAGAGCGAATTCACGGTCGGTCTTCAGCCGCGCGCCCGCGATCTTGCTGTCTTCCTGCTGCTCGGGAGTTGGCGTGTTCGATGCCTCTTCAGGCGGAATATGATCGACGTTGCGCAGCTTCGGCCGGGTCGGCAGGCCGTCGGATTCGATCACACCGGAATAGCGCGAGACGTTCTGGACGCCGAAGGCGTCGCGCATCGAACCGGCGACGATCTTCAGCTTCTGCTGGTCCTGATTGGAGAACGCGACGAGCATCACGAAGAAGCTCATCATCAAGCCCATCAGATCGGCGAAGGTCACGAACCAGCCGTGTCCTCCTGCATGCGCGCCGCCGCGTTTCTTTTTTGCCATGGACTACCCCGGACCTCTGTCTGCCGCCGCTCAGGCGGGGACCGGCTCACCTTCTTCGTGGCGATGTTTTTCGGGCAGATAGGCCAGCAGCATTTCGCGCACCAGAGTCGGGCTCTTGGCGTCGCGGATCATCAGGATGCCATCGATGATGATGGTCCGGTTGGTTTCCTCATCGAGCAGCTTGCCGTGCAGCTTGTCCGCGATCGGCAGGCAGAACAGATTGGCGACGAGCGCGCCGTAAAGGGTTGCGAGCAGCGCGGTCGCCATGAACGGACCGAGCTTGGACGGGTCGGTCATATTGGCGAACATCTGCACCATGCCGATCAGCGTTCCGATCATGCCGAAGGCCGGCGCGCAATCGCCGATGGCGCGATAGATCTTGCCGCCCTCGTCCAGATGCATCAGGAAATTGTCGCGGTCGCGCTCGAGATTGTCGCGGATGAAATCCATGTCGTAGCCGTCGGCGACATATCGGATTCCCTTGGCGAGAAACGGGTCGTCGGTCTCGGCCTTTTCGAGGCCCACGGGCCCCTGCTTGCGGGCGATCTCAGCGAGGCGCGCGAGTTCGTCGACCAGGTCGCGCGGCGTCGAGCGGCTCATGGTGAAGGCGAATTTGGCGCCGAGCGGCAGCCCGTGCAGCATGGATGTCAGCGGGAAACGGATCAGGGTCGCAGCGATCGAGCCGCCGAAAATGATGATCATCGCATGTTCGCTGATGAACATGTGAAGGTCGCCACCCATCAGCACCATCACGACAATAACGATGGTGCCCGCGATGAGGCCGACGCTTGTGGTGATATCCATGGAGCACTCCGACGCATACGAACAGCACGGCCTTTCTGGGCCGCGTCCGCAACCGTAGCGTCGGCGCGATTAAATTCGCGTAAAGGTTATCGAAATGCCAACTCAAAATGTGGACGGCGAGCGTCATGCGAGCCCGGCCGCGACGGCGGCGTCAATACTTTGCTAACTTTTGAAGGCCGGATGACCGGATGATATGCGTCAGTTCAAACGCGGCGGGCGCTCGTCAACAGATGACTCGGGGGACGACGGCACCGGCGCGTAAGGCGCAGAGCCTGTGCCCGGACCCGCCGCAGCCGCCTGCTCCATGGCGGCCCCGCGTTCAAGGTCGCGGTACGATTTCCACCCCAACGGCAGGCAGGCGAGATAGATCAACGCACCGACACTGAGCAGATGCCACGGGTAGCTGATGAGCACGGCGACGAACAAAACGACGAATACCACGACCGGCAGAACCATATCGGGAGCGACCCGCTTGCCGACCGTCTTGCCGGAGAACACCGGCAATCGCGACACCATCAGGAATCCGATCAGCAGCGTGAACAAGGCCGTCACCGTCGCCGGAAGCTGCGGCGCACCGACCAGCACGAGATACATCGGCAGCAGCACGCAGATCGCGCCGGCAGGCGCAGGCACGCCGGTAAAAAATGCGGCGGCGAAAGCCGGTTTATTCGGATCATCCATGGTCGCGTTGAAACGCGCCAAACGCAGGCCGCCCGAAATGGCGAAGATCATCGCGCAGATCCAGCCGAAATTTTTCAGCTCATTCAACTGCCAGAAATAGAGAATGAGCGCGGGCGCGACGCCGAAATTGACGAAATCCGCAAGGCTGTCCAGCTCCGCGCCGAACCGCGACTGGCCTTTGATCATGCGCGCGACGCGCCCGTCGATGCCGTCGAGCACGGCCGCGAACACGATGGCGCCGAGCGCCAGTTCGATGCGACCCTCGATCGCCATGCGGATCGCCGTGAGGCCGGCGCAGATCGCCAGCAGCGTGATGACGTTGGGCACCAACATTCGCACCGGAATCTGGCGAAACCGGTGTCGACGCAAATCGGGCACTTTAGGATCGGGCAACATCGTTATGCGACCTCATGACAGCGGCGCGCACGAGCGGCCGGCGACCATCACACGATGAGTATAGACGTTTGCTCCGTCATTGTGGCGGAAACTACGTCGGGAATCCGCCAATGGTTAATCCGTGCGGTAAGTGCGGCCGCCATCACCGAGTTTGAAATCGGCCAGAACGGTCTCGCCGGCGAGCGCGGTCTGCCCGACCGACACCAGCGGCTTGGCGCCGTCCGGCAGATAGACATCGAGCCGCGAGCCGAAACGAATAAGCCCGAACCGCTCGCCTGCCCCAACATTCTGCCCTTCGCGCACGAAGCACACGATCCGCCGTGCCACCAGCCCCGCGATCTGCACCACGCCGATCCGTCCCGACGGCGTCGAGATCACCAGCGCATTGCGCTCATTATCCTCGCTCGCCTTGTCAAGTTCGGCATTGATGAACTTGCCCGGACGGTAGGCGATGCGGTCGACCCGGCCCGCGACCGGGCTGCGGTTCACGTGGCAGTTGAACACGCTCATGAAGATCGAGACGCGGGTCAGCGGTGTGTCGCCGAGGCCCATTTCGGCGGGCGGCACCGCGGGCGCGACCATCGATACGCGACCATCGGCGGGCGAGACAACGATGCCTTCCCGAACCGGCGTGACGCGCACCGGATCGCGGAAAAACAGCACGCACCAGATCGTCAGCACGCAGCCGATCCAGCCGAGCGGCGTCCACAGCCAGAACAGGATCAGGCTGACCAGCGCGAAAACGCCAATGAAGGGATAACCCTCCTCGTGGATCGGAGGAATTTGCGCGCGAATGGAATCGGTGATCGACATGAATATTACCGGTTTGTGGTTCGCAACATCCTTATTCCAGAACCGCAAGCTCCGAAACCCCCGATCGGGACAAACCGCCGCAATGACGAGCATGCTCGGAGAGATTATTCCGCCGCGACAGGCGAGACCAGCGGACCGCCGGTCTGGGGCGGGTTACGGTTTGGCGTGGCATCCTCGTCCGCCATCAACGCCAGTTTCTCGCGCGCTTCCTGCGCCTCGCGCTGCCTGTTCCACATGCTGGCGTAGAGACCGTCTGCGGCCAGAAGCTGCGCATGGGTGCCGCGTTCGACGATGCGGCCCTGATCGAGCACGATGATCTCATCCGCGCCGACGATGGTGGAGAGCCGATGCGCGATCACCAGCGATGTGCGGTTGCGCGAGACTTTTTCAAGCTCGTCCTGAATTTCCTGCTCGGTGTGGCTGTCGAGCGCCGAGGTAGCTTCGTCGAGCACAAGGATCGGCGGACCTTTGAGAATGGTGCGCGCAATTGCCACACGCTGCTTCTCGCCGCCCGAGAGCTTCAAACCGCGCTCACCGACTTCGGTCTCATAGCCATGCGGCGCCAACCGGATGAAGCCGTCGATCTGGGCCATCGACGCCGCCGCCTCCACTTCCGCGTCGCTCGCGTCCCAGCGGCCGTAGCGGATGTTGTAGCGGATGGTGTCGTTGAACAGCACTGTGTCCTGCGGCACCATGCCGATCGACGCACGCAGCGAAGCCTGCGTGACGCTGCGAATGTCCTGACCATCGATGGTGATGCCGCCGCCGCTGACATCGTAAAGCCGGAACAGCAGCCGCGAGATGGTCGATTTGCCCGCGCCCGACGGGCCGACGATGGCGACAGTCTTGCCGGCCGGCACCTCGAACGACAGGCCTTTCAGGATAGGCCGCTCCGCATCGTAGACCAATTGCACATCGT
>DASWQB010000424.1:0-6301 GCA_036398335.1 Afipia sp.
TGGCCGACATCAACAAGGGGTTTGAGTTGATGAAGAAAGGCGAATCGATCCGGGGCGTCGTCACGTTCTAGATGCGAGTTTGAACCGGCCGAATGGAGGTCACGATGCGCCTGAAACGCCCTGCTGGTGATGCGCTTGCCATCTTCGCATTCATGGCGATGGTCATGCCGCTCACTTCTTCCTCCGCGTCCGCACAGGCTCTCCCCAGTTTCGACTGCGCGAAAAGCCAGTCTGCCGTCGAAAAGCTGATCTGCGGCAATGCGGGACTCGCGGCGCTGGACCGCGAAACCTCGCGGCTGTTCGATCTTGCGCGAGCCAGCGGCGGTGCTGAGCTCCTCGCCGACCAGCGCGCGTTGATCGACAAGCGCAACGATTGCGCTTCTTCCACCGACAAGCAACGCTGCGTGGCCGAGCAGTTCGTGCAGCGGATCAGCCAGCTGCGTGAACGCTATCCAGCAGCGCGCAAGAAGGCTGCGGCGAGCATCAGTATCGGCCCCTTCACCGCGGCGTGCGAGAATTTCAGCGAGCCGGTCACGGTGACTTTCGTGAACAGCGATCCCGCTTACGCTTATATCGGCTGGCCGGGCAATTTCGCCGTGCTCAAGCAGGCGATGTCGGGATCGGGCGCGCTTTACGAGGCGCAATACCCGAAGGGCCAATCGCGCCTCTGGAACAAGGGCAATGGCGCGGCCATCGCGTTTCCCGGCGGCAAAGACATGACCTGCACGCTCAGCCGGTCGACTGACGCAACGATTTATCAGAAAAACTCTTCGGGACACGGATCGGCGATCTTCCACAGCTCGACGCCGTTGATGACCTTCTTCATGTTCACCGTCAGCCCGCCATTATTCTTGATCCAGTCTTTCACCGGATCGGGATAATACGACATCAGATCGGCGGTGCCCTCCGCGCTCGTCACCTTGATGCCGAAGGTGAAGGACTTGTCGTAATAGGCCTGATGGAAGCCGAGGCTGGCGCGCGGGGTCACGCAAATCTTGTTGGTCGGCACGATGCCGAACACCATGGTGCAGGCAGAGTTACAGATGCCGTCGATGATGACGCGCTCGCCGTTCTGGCGGATTTTCTCGTACTTGGCCTTGTACTCCTCGACATAACCGCCGTGATCGCGGGTGATGCGAAGATCGCCGGCCCGTGCGGGCAGGCTCGCCAGCATCGCGCCACTTAGAATCAGAAGGATTTTCACGCGCATGGGCCGCCGGAACCTGAACAGGGACGCCAAAGATCGAAAAGATCGAAAGGGAATCGACAAATATTCGATCACGCGACCCAACAGGACAACATTGGCGGGACTGTGTTGGTATTTGGTTAAACATACGCCCCGCACGTAAAATGGAACGCATGCAAAATTGCATCGCACCCGAAACTCGCGAGGATTATTTATTCAGATACCGCCGCACCGCCGCAACCGACGGGCCGACCTCCCGGATCGCCGCGAACAGTTCATCAGGCGAGATATCGAGGCGGTAGGCCCAATAACCGGCAGCGGAATCGTCGCTGGTATCGATCACCGAAGGCGGTTTCACGCCCTCGCTCGAAGCCAGCACGTCGGACACTTTGACCAGGGTGATCATGGGCCCTCTCCCGCCCATGAAAATATCATGCGTGCCGGGATGACCCAACGCGGAACCCTTTACGGCGTTAATGAAGGGTAGCGATAAGTTTATGCCGCGATGTCGATGTCCCGCGTTTCCTTGCCGAGCAACAGCGCGGTCAGCGTCAGCACCGCCATCACCGACAGATAGACGCCGACCCAGAAGGGACTGCCGCCGCCTGCGCTCCAAAGTGCGACCGCGATAAAGGGAGCAACCGCCGCGCCGAGAATGGAGGCGACGTTGTAGGAAATGCCGGAGCCGGTGTAGCGCACATTGGCGGGAAACAATTCCGGCAGCACCGCGCCCATCGGCCCGAAGGTCAGGCCCATCAGCGTGAAGCCGAGGATCAGCCAGGCCATCACGCCGATAAAACCGGCGCTCAGCATAGGCACCCAGACCAGGCCGAAGGCGGCAATCGCCAGCGTGATCCAGATCAGGGTCTTGCGGCGGCCGAAGCGATCGGCCCATGGCCCGGAAACCATGGTGAAGATGCCGAAGAACACCACGCCCACGATCAGCATCAGGACGAACGAGCGATAATCGTAGCCGAGGCCGGGCAGCTTGCCGTTCACGGGCGCGCGGCCGTAACTCAGCGAGAATGTCGTCATCAGATAAAACAGCACGTAGGTCGCGAGCATGTAGAACGTGCCGAGAATCAATTCCCTCCAATGCGTCCTGACCACCGCAGCGAACGGCACCTTCTGCACCCGGCCCTTCTTCACGGTGGTGTCGAAGGCGACACTTTCGACAAGGTTGGAGCGCACCCACAGGCCCACGATCACCATCACCGCCGAAAACAGAAACGGGATTCGCCAGCCCCAGGTCAGGAACGCGTCGGAAGGACGCGAGGGATCGCTCGACGGCAGCACCTCGGCGATCAGGAGAAACAGGCCATTGGCGATGATGAAGCCGAGCGGTGCACCCAGTTGCGGGAATGTGCCGAAAACCGCGCGCTTGCCGGCGGGCGCATTCTCCGTCGCCACCAGCGCGGCGCCGCTCCACTCCCCGCCGAGCGCGAAGCCTTGCGCGAGTCGCAGCACCACCAGCATCAAAGGCGCGAGCCAGCCGACGGACGAATAGGTCGGCAGCAGGCCGATCAGGAAGGTCGCGATCCCCATGGTCAGCAGCGCGCCGATCAGGGTGATCTTGCGGCCCTTCTTGTCGCCGAGGTGCCCGAAAAACACCGCCCCGAGCGGGCGGGCAATCATCGCCGCGCCGAACACCGCGAGCGACGCCAGCAGCGCCGTCGTATCATTGCCGGCTGGGAAAAACAGATGCGGGAAAACCAGCACCGCTGCGGTGGCATAGACGTAAAAATCGTAGAACTCGATGGTGGTGCCGACAAGGCTGGCAAGGATCACGCGCGAGCGCGGATTGGCCGGCACGGGAGCACCGGAAGCATCGGCAGCGATAATTGACATGAAACGCCTTTTACGGAACGTGCGAAATGAAATTGGGGGGCGCAACATAGCGGACCCTGAGGCGAAAAACAGCCCTGGCTACCCTCTTCCCGATGGATTGAGTATCAACCTTCCAAGCCGCAACATCGAGGACGTTCTTCTCCATTGTCTGGGGAACGGCGACGATCCTGATTTCCGAGACTTTATCTTGCGAAACGATTTTACTTTGAGGTCCCAAAAATTGTCCCGGCTGCCAGATGTCCGGGCTGGTTTTCACGCGGCGCTCGGATATGGTGCGGCCACGCGCTCGTAGCTCAGCTGGATAGAGCATCGGATTTCGATTCCGAGGGTCGGGAGTTCGAATCTCTCCGAGCGCGCCATCTCCTCACGACACAAATCCTCCCGACACAATTCTGCCGAACGCACAACACCGGAAGCGCCTATGCCGGACGAACAGACGAACACAAAACCATCCGCGCCAAGCTGGCCCAGCCGCTGGGGAAATACCGCGCAGATCGTGAGTGCCATCGCCTCCACGCTCGGCATCGGCTTCGTGCTCATTCAGCTGAGCACGCTCCAGAAAACCGAAGAACTCCGGCAGAAGAACGTCGCCGAATCCGCCGCGCGGCAGGTGTACATGTCGTATGGAGAGGCCGCGCTGCGTTATCCGAAATTCGCAAGCCAGTTGAGCGAAACGCTCAGTGCGCAGAAAGATCCCGTCGAATACGAGCAGTATAAATTATTCGTCGGACACATGCTGTTCGCCTATGACGAAATGCTGGGCGTGTTTCCGGACAGCGCCGAATGGAAAAAGGCGTTCGATCTCGATATCGCGATTCACACCAAATACATCTGCTCGGAGAGTCCCGAACAGTTCGATCAATATTACGCGCCGGTACGCAAGAAGCTGATGGAAATTCGCAAAAACTGCCCGGTGCAGGCCGGGCCGAAGTAGTCTGCGCGACCCGGTACTTGCGTCGGACGTAGCGGCCAGCGCCTTGTTTTACGCGGCGACGCCGGGCGCGTTGCGCCGCTCATACTCCGCCCGGGTCGGCAGTTCGTTATAGGGCACTTTATAGTGCTTGTTCTCTTCGTATCGCCAGCGGGCGACGGCAACCGTCGTGCTGCCGAAGCAAACGAGCGCATAGTCTTCATCTTCATCGCGATAAAGTGCAACAACCACCGGAAACCCTCCCTGCGGGCATCGAAGCGTGCCCTACATGGCATGTTTCATAGAGGATCGGGAGCGCTCGCGGAATTTGAAGGCTGTTTCCTATTCGGACAGAGCCTTCTGTTAAGACAGAGCATCGGGCCGGGCTGCCGCCGTGATCATCTGGCCGAGTTCGGCGAAGTGATGCTTGCGCGGCGAGGTCTTGCGCCAGGCGAGGCCGATGACGCGCTTCGGCTCCGGATCGGAAAAGCGCATCACATGGATGTCGCCGCGCCTGGTCTCGAGCGGCGCGCTCAATTCGGGCAACAGCGTCATGCCGAGACCGTTGGCGACCATTTGCACCAGCGTCGAGAGACTCGACGCGCCGAACGTGTTGACGTTCTCGACCTTCTGCAGGCTGCAAAACGCCAGCGCCTGATCGCGGAAGCAATGCCCCTCCTCCAAGAGCAGCAGCCGGCCGCCCTCCAGAAGGTCCGCGCTCGCGCGCACGCGATTCGGAACGCGCTGCGACGACGCCATCGCCAGCAGAAACGGATCGTCGAACAGCGCGACAGTCTCAACGTCGGGATGTTCGACCGGCAGCGCGAGCAGCAACAGATCGAGCTGGCCCTCGAGCAGTTCGCGCACCAGAAACTGGGTCTGGGTCTCGCGGATATGAAGATCGAGACCGGCAAAGCCATCGCGCATCATCGGCAGCAGTTGCGGCAGGATATAGGGCGCCACCGACGGGATCACGCCGAGACGCAGCGGACCCGACAGCACATCGCTTTGCCGGCGCGCGACATCCACGATGTCACGCACGTCCGCCAGCACCCGCGCCGCGCGCTGGGCGATGGCCTTGCCGCCCTCGGTCAGGAGCACGCCGCGCCGGCCGCGCTCCAGAAGCTGGACGCCGAGGGATTTCTCAAGCTCCTGAATCTGCATCGACAGCGCCGGCTGGCTGACCGCGCATTGCTCGGCAGCCGCGCCAAAATGTCCGGCGCGGGCCACGGCATCGAAGTATTTGAGCTGCTTTAAGGAAACCATTCGATCAGTTTTTCTTATCTAGAATGATTATTAATACGATTAGACCTGATCGACAAGGCTCCTTATGGTCCCGCCAGACCCCAAAAAGGAGAGTCCCCATGGACGCAAAGACTGACGACAAGGGCGCGGGCAAATGCCCATTCACAGGCGGCACAGGCGGCGCACGGAACCGCGACTGGTGGCCCGAACATCTCGATATTGGCGTGCTCCACGCAAAAACGCCCTCCGCCGATCCCTTGGGAAAAGCCTTCGATTACGCCAAGGAATTCGAAAGTCTCGACCTCGATGCGTTGATCAAGGACCTTCATGCCCTGATGACGGACTCACAGGAATGGTGGCCAGCCGATTTCGGTCATTACGGACCGCTGTTCATCCGCATGGCGTGGCACAGCGCGGGCACATACCGCACGACAGACGGTCGCGGCGGCGCCGGTGGCGGTCAGCAGCGCTTCGCGCCACTGAACTCGTGGCCGGACAACGTCAACCTGGACAAGGCGCGCCGCCTGCTCTGGCCGATCAAGCAGAAATACGGCCAGAAAATTTCCTGGGCCGATCTCTACATTCTCACCGGCAACGTCGCGCTTGAGTCGATGGGATTCAAGACCTTCGGCTTCGCAGGCGGTCGGACCGATACCTGGGTGCCGGAAGAACTCTATTGGGGTCCGGAAGGCACGTGGCTGGGCGACGAGCGCTATAGCGGCGAACGCGAACTGGCCGAACCACTCGGCGCCGTGCAGATGGGCCTGATCTACGTCAATCCGGAAGGCCCGAACGGCACTCCCGATCCGCTCGCATCCGCGCGGGATATCCGCGAGACCTTCCACCGCATGGCGATGAACGACGAAGAGACCGTGGCATTGATCGCCGGCGGCCACACCTTCGGCAAGACCCACGGCGCGGGCGACCCGTCATTTGTGGGCGTTGCGCCCGAGGGCGGCGCCATCGAGGATCAGGGTCTCGGCTGGAAGAGCACCCATGGCACCGGCAGAGGCGGAGATACGATCGGCAGCGGCCTGGAAGTGACGTGGACCACGACGCCGACGAAGTGGAGCAACAACTTCTTCTGGAATCTGTTCGGCTACGAATGGGAG
>DASWQB010000425.1:0-5652 GCA_036398335.1 Afipia sp.
TGTAGTTCGCGTTCGCGTACTCATATCCGCCAGCGGCAAGATTGTTGGTCATCGTGCGCTTCACATTGTTGCTGCTGCCACCGGCAAGAAGCGCAAAATCGAGAAAGGCCTTGTTCATCGCATAGCGGCCGTAGATGCCGCCAAATCCCATGTCGCTATTGGTGCGGCCGGAATTCATGTCGATCTGCGAGGTGACAGTCCCGCCGCCGGCAAAGCCGCCGAGGCGCATGTCTGGCCTCACCATTTTGTCGAAGCCGAGAATGCCGCCATAAAACTGATTCACCGAACGCAAATTCGGCCCGTCGGCATTCTGCACCCGCACGCCGCCAAAACCCTGCGCCCACACGCTGGTGCCATCGGCGGCGGTGAAATTCGGATTGCTTCGCAGCACGCGGTCCTGTCCCGCATCGCTCAGCGCCGGGATGTTGGCGAAAGCGTCGTTCGCCATATCGCGCGCGACATTCCCGGAGGGCGCAAAACCGATAGCGGCCGAGCCGTCACCGCTTATCGGCACGGGGCTGGTGAGCCTGCTTGAGGCCGCGGACAAAACGGTGCGGGTGAAATCGAGAACGTTGCGATCCTGAGCGGCGAAAGATGTCGGATCGAGAAGAGCGACGCTGTTGCCGCTGATGACGTAAGGCACGCCGCCGAAAATATTGACCTTCGCGCCGGTGTTAATGAGACCACCGACATAGGTTGGCGGACCGCATGCGCAGCCTCCGGTAAAGGCACCGAACGAAAGGACGGATGAGATATCGCGGCCGCCGAAAATATTGATCGTCGTCGGATTCGATCCGGGCGCCCCCGCAATGCCGTTCAGCAGTACCGATCCCAGAATGCGAGAGCCATGAAGAATATTCAGTGTTGTCGGTACTGTGGGATCGGCAGCATTTGAAAACGGAACGGCCTGCGTCAGATTAATGGCGATACCAGAATAAGACCCGTCGATGATACCGGCGTTGGAGAATATCACCGAACCGCCGCTTGTTCCAAACGCGCCAACCTCGCCGATAATTTTTCCGGCGTTGAAGACGTATGCCGCTTTGCCGAAGGATGCTGTGTCCACCAAGCCGCCGCCGGTTGCTCGCGCACTCGTGGTGTCGATGGTACCGTAGTTAATAAGTGTCGCGTTGCCGGTTCCGGTTCCCGCCAGTCCCGATGCGGTGGTGACTTCACCCTTGACCGTGCCGTAGTTCACGGTCGTGGCATTTCCCTGGCCGCCGAACATCGCCGCAAAGGTAGCGATACCGGACCCAAGCGGACCTCCGCCCACGCTGCCCGTATTGATCGTTGTGGCGTCACCGTCAAAGCGCGTTCCGCTAAATATCCCTGCGGGATACAGGGGATTTGCGCCAGACGCGTTCGTTACAGAGCCCGAATTGATTGTTAAGGCGTTTCCGCCTGCATTCGTGACGGTGCTTATGAATTCCGAGGAGCCGGCGTTTTCGGTTCTTGCGGCGCCGCCGGCAAAACTGGTGGTGACAATTCCAAAATTCGCAATGCCGGTGGCTGTGTTGATAGTGGTCGCGTTGCCAGCGTCGGTCTGTGTGGAAATGCCGACCTGTGCAAAGCTGCCATTCACAATTCCAGAATTAATGGTGGTGGCGCTGCCGTTGGAAGTTGCCTGCGTTATCAGTGCCCCGGCAATACCCGCGTTGGTCGTGGTTGCGTTGCCGCCGTCCGCCAAAGTGGAAATATCATTCGCAACGAATCCACTGCTCGTATTGATGGATGTGGCGTTTCCTCCCGGCACCCCCAGCAGCGTGATGGTTTGCGTCTGCATGAAATCGAGAATGGTGCCTGAATTCTGCGTCAACGCGTTTCCGCTTGCCGCAAGTGTGGTGATGTCATCAGCCACACCGCTCACCGTGTTGGTAATCGTTGTATTCTCGTTGCCAGCTGCCGATTTCAGGAATGATGCGAAAGGGGTTCCGATCAGATTTCCGGTAATGGTGCAAACGGTTTCGGGTGAAGGACCGCTACACACAAACTGCGCGCGCGCCTCGGTCGGAGCGATCACTCCGGCCAGCGCCGCAGCAGCACAAACTAGCGCAAGGAATCGCAACGCCCGCGCATAACGCACACACCGTCCCAGCGCCCCTGTTACGCCAATCGACGCCACACCCCTGCCCCACACTCCGCTGCGATTGTCCGCTGGCCTGCCCCGAGGGGGAACCTAGCAGCCCCCGGTTCCAAGGGCTGTTGCAATCGGGCGACAGCGCGCTTTATTGAAGCGAAAGACTGAGGTTTGCAGAGCTTTGACGCGGTTATTTATGAGCGGGAGGCAATCGCGACCCCCGCAACCGTCAGCGCCAGCGCGCCGATCTGGCTCAGGCCCAGCGGCTCTCCCAACGAGATCGCGGAAGCGATCACGCCGATCACCGGCACCAGCAGCATGCCCATAGCGGCAATCGAGGCCGGCAGCCGCGCCAGCGCACCGAACCAGCACGCATAGCCGATACAAACCTGGCCGATCATGACGAACGAGAACAGCCCCCATCCGAGCGGCGTCAGTTGCAAGATATGCGGCCGCTCGAACACGAGTCCCGCCAACGTCACGATCAGACAGCCGATCACGATTTGCCAAACGGCAGTCGTCAACGGTGGCAACTGAAGCGGCCTTCGTTTTGCCAGCACCGCGCTCGAAGCAAACATGCAGGCGGCGAGCAGCACCAGCGCGATACCCGGTGCTTTGGACTGGGTTTCGGCGATACCATGACCGCCCATCAAAACGACAACTCCGGTCAACGCCATCACCATCGCGATGAGGCGCTTGAAATTGAGCCGCTCGCCCAGAACCGGCCACGCCAGAGCCGCCGTCCATACCGGGATGGTCGAGCCGATGATCGCGGTTTCGCCCGCGCCGAGATAGACCAATGCGAGACCGATCAGGCCCATCCATGCGCTGACGCTCAGGACCGCATAGAGCACGAGCCGCGCGTATTGATCGCGTGGCACCTTCAAGGATTGCCCGGCGAACACCGTCACCAAGGCCAGCAACAGCCCGCCGCATACGCCTGGAATTCCGCGCATCGATAGCGGGGGCAGCTCCTGAAGCAAATGTTTTCCGACCGGCCAGTTGATGCCCCATAGCACCGCTGTTGTAAGCAGCATCGCATACCCGCCCGCGCGTGAAGGCGGCGATGATGGCGCCGGCGCGGGATGTACAGCAGCGATCTCTGGAGGTGAGCGTGTATCCACAACAAGGTTCCTGGAAAGAATCCACGCCATTGTGGAGGCGCGCAGAAAGCCACGTGCGGCACCGTCCATCCACTCGGAAAACGTGTGCAAGACGCATAGCTCAGCAGCGTTCGGAAAGGCTCAGCGTTTCACCGTCAGCCCGGCAATTGTCAGAAACACAGATTGGTGACGACACTGCCGCGCTTGTCCTTGAGCACGTAAGGACATTCCAGACGCTTGAGCGCCGCTTTGGCGTCATCGTCGCCAAGATCGGCCGCGCGCTGGTAGTAAGCTTTGGCGGCGGCGGAATCCTGCGGACCACCCCGCCCGCTTTGCGCGAACGCCCCCATGCGCTCCAGCGCGCCGGCATGATTTTGCGCTGCCGCCTTTTCAAACAAATTCCGCGCCGCAGCATCATCTTTCGGACCGCCCACGCCCTCCGCCATCATGACCCCGAGCTGGTACTGCGCTTCGGGATTGGTCTCGGCGGTTTTCGCCAGCATCGCGCGCGCCTGCGCTGGATTGGCGGAGGCGCCGCCGCCTCCGGAAAGCGCGGCGAGATTGGTAACCCCACGCGGATTGCCGGCCTGCGCCGCGCGTTCGAACAGTTTGCGAGCCTGCGCGGGGTCGGTGGCCGACATGCTCACGCCGAGTTCCACCATCGCCGATGTACTGCCTTTGTCGGCAGCCTTGCGATACGCCGCGATCGCCTCCGACGGCTGATTGTTGGCGGCATAGGCCCGGCCCAGCGCAAACATCGCCCGGCGCGTTGACGATGCCTGTCTGCAGAACTTGATCGCCGTCGGAATGTCGGACGGCGCGATAACCGCAACGCCCTTCACGTCCGCAGGCTTGTCCGGATCGGATGGATCGGCGGCAAGACGATCGCACAGCACCGCGTCGGCGGATTGCGCGCGGACCTGCTGTGGCAACGCCGCAGCCATCATCGTGGCAACGCAGGCGATCACGAGCACCGATATTTTAAATTTTGTTTTCATGTTTGTGTTCATGACCGTCAAGATTATCACGCCGTCATCGCCCTGATCCAGCCGGAAGGTTAGGCATTGCCTATCCAAATCACCTCAATCGGCATGCGGATCATCGCAAAAAGGCCGTGCGTGACGGATCATTGCTCCGGTTCGGTGGTGAAAAACAAGGGATACCCCTTGCTCTTGCCCATCTCCGTCGCTTCTTTGGCCTTGGTCTCGGCGACATCACGCGTGAAGACGGCGATCACGCACGCGCCTTTCTGGTGCGCGGTCAGCATCACGCGGTGAGCTGTTTCCTCGGGCATGCGAAAGACGGCCTTCAGCACCAGCACGACGAACTCGCGCGGCGTGAAATCGTCGTTGAGCAGAATGACCTTGTAAAGCGGCGGACGCTGCGGCTTCGTCCGCGTAACAGCTTTCGGTTTGACGGCGATCGGGCTCATGAGACCGCGACATTATCATGCCTCGCCCAGCTACGCATCCGGCGAGAGCGGTCCCATGGTCAAACTGTGGGCCTGAGCACGCGCAGAGATTACTGCGCGCTCGACGTCTTCTTCTCGCCATTGTCCTTCGGCTTCGCGCCGGCGATACGAACCTGATCGCCATCGACAACGCCGTCGGCCGGCGTGGTCACAATCCGGTCGCCCGGCGAAAGGCCTGTTGCGATCTCGATATCGCGACCAAGGTCTCGCGCGATCGTCACCTTCTTGAAGCGGATACGGTCTTCCGAATCCACCGTCGCCACCCGCAATCCGTTCTGGTCGAAGATCAGCGCGCTGGCCGGAATACTCATCGGGCGCACTTCGCCGGAGAGGCTAAGCGTTACATCCGCGTAAGCGCCGGGCCGCAATTCACCCCCAGAATTGTCCAGGGTAAGTTGCATACGGGTGGTGCCGGAATTGACATCAACCGCCAACGCGGACGTCTCGACCGTCGCGGGAAATTTGCGGCCGGGATATTCTGGCACGGAAATCTGGGCACTCGATCCGACCTTGATGGACGCCAGATAACTCTGCGGCACGTTGACATAAACGCGCAGCTTACGCACATCGGAAACCACGAACATCGCCAGCCCGGAGCCGGTGCCGCCATTGATAAGCGCACCGACGTCGGTGTTGCGTTCCGTGACGACGCCATCGAATGGAGCCTCAACGCGCTTGTAGCTCGCCAGAGCCTGTAACCTGTCGACATTGGCCTGCGCGGCCTTCACCTGTGCGTCCTTGCTGGACAAATCTGCGGTACGCTCGTCTATCTCCTGCAGCGATACGAAGTTGGACGCCAGCAGGGACTGGCGGCGTTTAAGCGTTGCGGCAGACAGTTTTGAAGAGGCTTCCGCATTGGCAAGGTCGAGCCTTGACCGGGCCCGACGGCGCTCCGCCAACACTGCCCGACGTCTCGTTCGAGCAGCTGTCCTACCTGCTTGCGCTCGGCGCCGAGTCCCCGACGCTCGACTACAAGCAGAGCTGCAACCCGTCTGAGCCCG
>DASWQB010000426.1:0-2366 GCA_036398335.1 Afipia sp.
ATGCGCTGGTCACGTCCAAGCGCGGCGATCTCTTGGCGCTGGGGCTGGCGCGGCTGTGGCGGCTCGCGCCGCAGGCGACCACCATCGGGCTTTCGGCGACCGTTGCCGATCCAAAGTCGCTGTGCCGTTATCTGGTGCCGCAGCAGCAGGGCGAAGTCCGCGCGGCCGATCTGGTGATCGCCAATGCGGGTGCCGCGCCCATCGTCGAGATGCTGGATACGCGCGAACGTCTGCCATGGGCGGGGCATTCGGCGCGTCATGCGCTGGGCGAAATCTACGATCTTATCAAGCGCAACAAGACCACGCTGATGTTCGTCAACACGCGCTCGCAGGCGGAGATGCTGTTTCAGGATCTGTGGCGGATCAACGATGACGGGCTTGCCATCGCGCTGCATCACGGCTCGCTCGACGTTGCCCAACGCCGCAAGGTGGAAGACGCAATGGCAGCGGGAAAGTTGCGTGGCGTGGTCTGTACGTCTTCGCTCGATCTTGGCATCGACTGGGGCGACATCGACCTTGTCGTCAATGTCGGCGCGCCGAAAGGAGCTTCGCGCCTGATGCAGCGGATCGGCCGCGCCAATCATCGCCTTGACGAGCCTTCGCGTGCGGTGCTGGTGCCGGCAAATCGCTTCGAGGTGCTGGAGTGCCGGGTCGCTATCGATGCGGTGGCCGAGAACGCGCAGGATACGCCGCCGCTGCGAAGCGGCGCGCTCGACGTGCTCGCCCAGCATGTCCTCGGTTGTGCTTGTGGTGAGCCGTTTCTGGCCGACGACCTCTATGACGAGATACGCTCCGCCGCGTCTTACGCCGATCTGACGCGGAAGGATTTCGGCGATGTGGTCGATTTCGTCGCCACCGGCGGCTATGCGCTGAAAAGTTACGAGCGCTTCGCGCGCATCAAGCAGGACAAAGCGGGCCGCTGGCGCGTGACCAATCCGCGCGTGCGCCAGAGCTATCGTCTGAATGTCGGCACCATCGTCGAAGAGTCGATGCTGAAGGTGAAGCTGGTGCGCGGCAAGCGCGGCAGCACCGGATCGACCGGCGCGATCTCGCGGGGCGGGCGCATGCTCGGCCAGATCGAGGAATATTTCATCGAGACTCTCGTGCTGGGCGACACCTTTGTATTTGGCGGCGAAGTCGTGCGATACGAGGCGCTGATGGAGGACGAGGTGTACGTCTCGCGCGCCAATGACGCCGACGCGCGCGTACCGTCTTACATGGGCGGCAAGTTTCCGCTCTCGACCTATCTGGCGGATCGCGTGCGCCACCTGCTTGCCGACAAGCGCGCATGGACAGGCCTGCCCGACCAGGTGCGCGAGTGGCTGTCGATCCAGGCGAATGTGTCGCTGGTGCCGGGTCCGCGCGAGCTTGTGGTCGAGACATTCCCGCGCGCCAACAAGCACTATCTGGTCTGTTATCCGTTCGAAGGCAGGCTTGCGCATCAGACGCTCGGGATGCTGCTGACGCGGCGGCTGGAGCGTGCGGGGCTTCGACCCCTTGGCTTCGTCGCCAACGAATATGCGCTGGCGGTGTGGATGCTGGGCGATGCGTCGTCGCGCGTTCGCAGCGGGCTGCTCAACTTGGACGCGCTGTTCGATCCCGACATGCTGGGCGACGACCTTGAAGCGTGGCTTGCCGAGTCTGCCTTGATGAAACGTACGTTTCGAACTTGCGCGATTATTTCCGGCCTGATCGCGCGCCGCTTCACCGGCGAGGAGAAATCGCGGCGGCAGGTGCTGTTCTCAACCGATCTTGTCTATGATGTGCTCCGCAAGAACCAGCCCGATCATGTGTTGCTGCGCGCCGCGCGCGCCGACGCTGCAACGGGCCTTTTGTACATTCGCCGCCTCAGCGATATGCTGATGCGAATCCAAAGCCGAATCACCCATCGGGAACTCGACAAGGTTTCGCCTTTGGCCGTGCCGGTGATGCTGGAAATCGGACGCGAACCGGTTTATGGCGAAGCGTCCGACGAGCTGTTGGCGGAAGCCGCTGACGAACTCGTCCGGGAAGCGATGTCTTAGGATTTGGAAACCGGCGACCACGATGCAGACCGCCACCCTTATCTCTCACATGATTGAGGTTCGCGTCGCCGGTGTCGATATGACTGCCGATCTGTCGGGAGCATTGTTCTGGGAAGACGAGCGGCTGCTTGTCGTCTCGGATCTGCATCTGGAAAAAGGGTCGAGCTTTGCCGCGCGCGGCGTGCTGCTGCCTCCTTACGACACCGCAGCCACGCTGGCGCGGCTTGGCGCGGCGATTATGCGGCATCAACCGCGTATCGTGATCGCGCTCGGCGATTCGTTTCACGATCGCGAGGCGCATGGCCGGCTGTCCGCGCCCGACCGCGAAAGTCTCTCGGCGCT
>DASWQB010000427.1:0-17439 GCA_036398335.1 Afipia sp.
GCAAGCACAGCGATGAGAAAACCGACCCGGACCACGCGCTTACTCGACTACAAAAACAGGGGCAAAACGGTGTCTCATCGATTTACCGATCCGCCGGAGCGCATGACATGCGGCTCGATACGACAGGGGAGAAATACGTCACTTGCGCCAGCGCGGTTCAAAATTGAAATGGCATCAATCAATTGGTCCTGCGCAATCTACATCCTAGTCCTTGAGCAAACCAAGCCGCGCCGTGCCGATTTGTTCCTCCCGGGACGATATTCTCACAGCAGCATTAACCGGGATGCGGCAACATGAACCGAGGCTGGAGCCGCTCGGAAAGCGCGGGAGCTTGCGGCCTGCCGCGCGCGGGTTGCGCCCGCGCCATCATCAAACCCACCACCATCAGGATCAATCCGATCAGGACGATTCCAAGGAATACGTTGCTATAGTCCCTGCCGTTTTTGTGTGGAATCTCCTGCATTTGGAGCTAACACCGGCAAGGCCACGTCGTTCCTTAACCCTTTGGAGGATCGCCGTATCCTCTCGCTGTGGGGTTGCCCTCCGATTAAGACGCTTTTCACCTTGAAAGCGCCGCGTTCTTGTTCCATAGCTTTGCCGCGACCTTGAGAATCATCAGGTCCTTGCGAGCCGCGTGTTCTGATCCCGTGTTTACGGTTTCTGGCTTGCCCCTTCAGCTAACCAAAATGACGCCCCAGACACGCGGGTGTCCCAGACACCCGGACGTTCCTGACATGAGTTGGGCGCGCGCCATGACCCGTAAATCATGACTCATAGGAAGTACCTCTTTTGACCTCTTTTCAGGATTTCGGCCTCGCCGATCCCATCTCTCGCGCTCTTGCCGAAGAGAACTATCACACGCCCACGCCTATCCAGGCGCAAACCATTCCCATCGCCATCACCGGACGCGATGTCGTCGGCATCGCCCAGACGGGCACCGGCAAGACCGCGTCCTTCGCGCTGCCGATCCTGCATCGCCTGCTGGAAAACCGCATCAAGCCGCAGCCCAAGACCTGCCGCGTGCTGGTGCTGAGCCCGACGCGCGAGCTTTCGGGGCAGATCCTCGACAGCTTCAACGCCTATGGACGCCACATCAAGCTGACCTCCGCGCTCGCCATCGGCGGCGTTCCAATGGGACGCCAGGTCCGCTCCGTCATGCAGGGCGTCGAGGTCATGGTGGCGACGCCAGGCCGTTTGCTCGACATGGTTCAAGGCAACGCGCTCAAACTCAATCAGGTCGAAATTCTCGTCCTCGACGAGGCCGACCGCATGCTCGACATGGGCTTTATCAACGACATCCGCAAAATCGTCGCCAAGATCCCAGCCAAGCGCCAGACACTGTTCTTCTCGGCGACCATGCCGAAAGACATCGCCGACCTCGCCGAGCACATGCTGAACAATCCAGCCCGCGTCGCGGTGACCCCGGTCGCCTCCACGGTGGAGCGCATCGCCCAGCGCATCATCCAGGTCGACCATTCGGCCAAGCCCGCCATCCTCGCTCAGCTTTTGAAGTCCGAGCCGGTCAACCGCGCGCTGGTGTTTACCCGCACCAAGCACGGCGCCGACAAGGTGGTGAAGGGCCTCGTCAAGGCCGGCATTCCCGCCGAGGCGATCCACGGCAACAAGTCGCAGAACCATCGCGAGCGTGTTCTGGCCGCGTTCCGGACCGGCGAAATCCGCACGCTGGTCGCAACCGACATTGCGGCCCGCGGCATCGATGTCGACGGCATCAGCCACGTCATCAACTTCGACCTGACCAACATTCCGGAGACCTACGTGCATCGCATCGGCCGCACCGCGCGCGCAGGCGCCGACGGCACCGCGATCTCGCTGGTGGCGGGCGGCGAGGAACTCGGTTACCTGCGCGACATCGAGAAGCTGATCCGTGTCACGCTGCCGAAGGAAGACCGCCGCACCCCCGGCCATCAACGCACCACCGCGCCGGCAGCCCCGGCGCAGCAGCGTCCGGCCCGTTCGCATGGCATTGGCCACGGACATGGTGGCGGGCACGGCGGCGGACCGCGCACAAACGATGGCGCGCCGGGATCGAAAGGCCCGCAGCGCCGGCGCCGCCCGGGCGGCGGTGCGCCCCAGTCCAACCGGCACGAGAACGGCCGTAACGATCAGGCCCGGCCCGCGCAAGGCGGCAAGGCTCAAGGCAACTCTCACGGACAGCCTCAAGGCAAGGCAGACGGCATTCAGGGCGTCGCTTTCCTGCACCGCGAAAGCCGTCCGTCTCACCCCAATCCTCAACCCAAGCGCAATCAGCGTCCGCAACGCTAACAGCAAGACGTTTTGGAGATCGACATGGCGAAAGAAGAACTGATCCAGTTCGAAGGACTGGTGACTGAAATCCTCCCCGACGCGCGTTATCGCGTCCAGCTCGATGCCGGGCACGAGATCGTCGCCTACACCGCCGGAAAGATGAAGAAAAACCGCATCAAGACGCTGGCCGGGGACCGGGTGACGATCGAAATGTCACCCTACGATCTGGAAAAAGGCCGCCTGATATTCCGCCACAAGGACGAGCGTCCGAGCGGCATGGCCCCCCGCGGCACACCGCCGCGCGGCCAGTTCCGCCGCCGCTAAAGCCTTTTACTTCAATGGCAGGCCGCGCTTATTCAGAGCATTTTCCGGCTAAGTGGAATCCGGTTAGCCGGCAGAAAACGCTCTAAAATATAAACTTGGCGCGTATTCTGATCGCAAAACCGGCTTCCACTTTTGCGGAATACGCGCTGCGCGGCCTGATGCATATTGGCGACAGTTTTACGCAGCCAAAAATAGCGCATGGCAGGATTGTTTCGAAAGCATAATTCGAATAATATCAGGCCTATCGAATTTCGGCCGGACGACATTAGCACTCCACCGGTACAGCCGGTTCAACGCTGACGACCTCTTCCAAATTTCGATCTCACCGGCTCATTTCACCAATCGAAATGGGCTTCTATCTATCTACTTGAGAGGACTACCCCACGTGAGCATGGGAACAGTGAAGTGGTTTAACGCGACCAAGGGTTTCGGTTTCATTCAGCCTGATGATGGCGGCAACGACGTGTTCGTTCACATCAGCGCAGTTGAGCGTGCCGGTCTCGGAACACTGCGTGAAGGCCAGAAGATCAGCTACGAAATCGTCGCCGATCGTCGTTCGGGCAAGTCGTCGGCCGACAATCTCCGCGCTGCGGGCTGATTTCGGCGCGCGGCTTTAGCCGCAGACGTCTCAACGAACGTTCGGGCATGAACGTTCGGGCAATGAATGCAAAAAGACCGCGCTGGTTGCGCGGTCTTTTTTTGTGCGTGGATATTGCGGGCGAACCAATTGTCCGCGGAGTTTACGTGCAGGCCGCTGCGTCCGTGTTGATGACGCTTGGTGACTGACGAGGCCGCGTGAAGGTTGTATCGCCAAGCCCAAATGTCGGAATTCCCCCACCGAGCCTGAAGTCGACCATGGGTTTAAAAGCATAGTTGACTTCGCTCATGATGAGATAGGTGCCGTCGATTGCGAGTCCCGCAGGTACAGCCACCGTCGCATTGCATGCATGCGCCGTATCGTTCGATGCCTTGCTCCATTTGACCTTGCCCTTATGCGTGGTGGGATCGATATAAACCTGCGAGATGATCGCCTTGATCGGCGTGCTCGCATAGGGCGTCATGATCGAAGTCCCCACCGCGAAGAAGTTGGCAAGATCGGTGTTATTGACCGTCGTGCCTTGCGAGACCAAATCCGACAGCGCGCGTGTCAGTACCGTGACCTTGCGATCAACGGCGACGCCGGTAGAGACCTCGATCGTCCCGAAAAAAATCACCAGTATCATCGGCAGAATGACCGCAAACTCGACTGCGGACATGCCCCGCGCGTCGCGCGAAAAGCGCTTCAGCATGCGATATCCCGGTGTCGCGAACTTCAACATCATCCGGCTCTTATGATCCATTTGGTTCAACATGAAATGCAGCTGTAGCTGTCAAAAGTTTTTTGCTGTTGTCGTTGCCGCTTCCAATATTCGCAAGGTTGTATCCGAACTTGGTCACGAACAGCGGCCATTGATAGAAGGTGCGAACCACGACAACATTCGCGCTATTCGGCGCCGGCGGCGAATAGGAGAAGCCGGTGCTCACGAATTGGCCCTGTGCGTTAATCGGATCGCTGAGGTTGGCGGGCGTGCCTGCCGGGTAGGATTTCACATCAAAGGCGATACCGGCGCAATCGAGCAATGCCGAAACGCGGGAACAGAGATCATTTTTGAATTTGCTCTGATCCCATGCAGAGTTTTGCGCCTGGTTGGTGAACAGCATGCGCGCGGTATCCTGCGTGCCGGTTTCGAGAACCTGGCCCGCGAAAAACACCATCGCCGTCTCCATGATCGCGAAGATCAATGCAAAAAACAGTGGTGCGATGAGAGCGAATTCAACAGCAGCCGATCCACGGCGGCTTTTCGAAAAGCGGCGGACCAGCGCGCGAAATCGCGGCGAGGAAGGCAGAGGCGCGGACATCCGTGTTATCCTCAAGAGGCAGCATCAAATAACTACCGCTGAGACTAACGAAGATAGATTGTTGAATGCTTGCGCCTGATACAGATAACTCGCGGGTGGTTGTTAATCGCGGATTAACCATATCGCGACGGTGAGCGTGCCAGGCTTGGCATGCCGCGTAGCGGACCCGCCGGGAGGCAGGCCTCGAATGTCATTTCGGGCCGTTAGCTACCTTCGCCGGTCGGCCGTTTTTTACAGGCTGGTGTGCAGTTATAGACATCGCGATCGACGCCACGAAACACCGTGATCAGTCTTTCGTCGCCGTCGCCGTCGTCCTGCTGGGACTTGCCCTTGTTGGCGTCAACCAGACTGCGCAACGCGAGCGACAGCGTGCCGCTCTGGCGGGCGCGTGACAGCGTTTCGGCCTGCTTCGGTTTGAGTTCAAGCGTCGCGGTCTTGCCGACCACGACTCTTTGGCCGTTTTTCTCCTCGACCGTCTGATCGATGGCGAGCACGCGTACATCGCTAAGGATGATATCGGAACTGATGATATCGACTCCGTTGCCGTTGGGGTCGCTGCTCTTCTGGCGGCGGGAGAGCAGCACGTCGACACGATCGTTAGGCAAAATGAAGCCGCCCGCACCGGTTTCCGGTGAAATCTCGGTGGAAACCGCGCGCATGCCGGTCGGCAGGATCGCCGCCATGAATCCCGACCCGTTGCCTTTCACCAGCTTGCTTTCGCGGACCGGCTCGCCCGCCAGCAGCGGTGAGCGGGCGATGGCGCCGGTGAAATCCTTGATAGCGTCCGCCTGGTCGCTGCGGCGGATGAAACTCGAATTTGCAGTGGTTGACGGCCAGGACTGCCATTGCAGATCGTCGGCGGTCAGGGTCTGGCCGAGCGGAATCTCGGATTTGGCCACCAGCACGTCCGTCGTCTCCATCTGGGGGACGGGTGCCTGAACGACGACCTGCTTGGTTTCTGAACCACTCGCAAGATAGGCGGCAACACCACCCGCTCCGAGGGCAATGGCGAGAACGATAATACGCGCCTTGTTCATACGCTTTACTCTCTACGCAACACCACGGCAGACGGCCGCATGGCAAATCTGCCGTTAATTGATGAATGAACTGCAAAGATGGGTCTTCAGTCCCGGATCAGTTGCCGGAACGGATAGACCGGCTGTCATTCGATGTATTTAAGCTCGGCATTTTTTTGCGCCGCAGTCCAATCCTCATGCGCTTCCTCCTTCATCCGGCCGGGCGCGCCGAGCATGACCGTATCGAGAGCGCATTAACATCAGCGGTAATCCCGCCGTGCTCAAGGGACCATGATCGTTACCCTGCATATTTCCGTGCAGATCGAGAAAATCACTGCGGCACAAGGCCCGATGCTGCGGCGAAAAGTGCACCGACAACTTAACGGCGTGTTTACCGTGAGCAAGAACAGCCCGATACACGCGTATTTCCGCAATCGAATTAACTGCCCTGCAATTCCTGTTTTCTAGGGTTTGGGCATGGCCACGGTGCACAGCGCACCTTTAGCCACCTGTAGTTCGACAGCCACGTTTACACATGGAGTTATCAATGACCAATCTCGTTGCTCGTTTCGTCAAGGACGAATCCGGCGCCACTGCGATCGAATACGCTCTGATCGCTGCCGGCATCGCTCTGGCGATCATTGCCGGCGTTAACGGCCTCGGCTCTGCTTTGAACACCAAGTTCGGCACCATCACGACCAAGCTGAATTCTGCCAACAACTAAGCAATTGGCTTTACTTGATGGAGGCTTCGGGAAACCGGAGCCTCCATCGTTTCGATCTGTCCCCGATCGGGTTGCAGTCCATGAACAACATCACTCGCAAATCCCGGCCGGTCCCACGCGGCGATCTGTTCGGTTATGAGCCGATGGGCCTGATTTGCATTGCACTTTTCATCTCATGGCTGGCACTGATGTGCCGGATCATCAGCATCTGGTGAATTTCGTTTCACGATTGTTCACCTATGCGGCCTAGATTGGCCGTATTGCGATTCACAACAGTCACGGTCGCCTCATGATTCTCGATCTCGCCCGCCTGTTTCTGTTTCCCGCTTTGATGGCCTTTGCCGCGTCAAGCGACCTTTTCACGATGACCATCTCAAATCGGGTCTCGGTGCTTCTCGTCGCGGGCTTTTCCGTTATGGCCGTTTTGACCGGCATGCCGTTGGCAGCCATCGCCATGCATCTTGGCGCGGGCTTGAGCGTGCTGGTCGTGGCGTTTGGCTGTTTTGCGATGGGCTGGATCGGCGGCGGCGACGCCAAGGTGGCCTCCGCAGCGGCGCTGTGGTTCGGCTTCGATTATCTGCTGCCGTATCTGGTTTACGCCTCCTTATTCGGGGCGGCTCTTACCTTTTTGATGATGGAGTTCCGTGCCTGGCCGTTGCCTTATGCGCTGGGCTCGCAGCGATGGCTGCTACGACTCCATGCCAAGGACAGCGGAATCCCCTACGGCATCGCCCTGGCGATCGGCGCATTGATGATCTACCCGGAAACCGAGTGGATCACGGCAGTCGACCTGACCCGGCTAGTGGGCCGATTCTAACATTCGCATCCCGTTTCGGCAGGAATTCTTGCGCGTGTTAAAATCAAAGGACCGCTGGCAAATATAAATATCGAGTGGAGTTTTGGATTAGACGTTCGCTTGGGGCAAGCGCGGCCGGATGACGGCGAATGTCAAATCCACTCCACCGGCGATGCGCTGAGCGCTCAAAGGCTTGGAACGAAGCGCCTTGGCAGCCCGGAAACATCTCATTAACTCGATTTAGATACCGCTCATTAACCATGCTTTGACGAATAGCTGGTCAAATCCCCCCACAGCGGCAGAGCCGTCGCGGCGTGACGTGGGAAGTGAAGCGTATGAAAACCGGCCATTTTATCGTGCGAACAGGTCTCGCCCGCGCTTTTTCGTTCGCGGCGGTTTCGGCGCTGACTCTTAATACCGCGCTGTCGCCCGTGATTGCCGCCGACCGCGCGGTTCCGGCGAATTTCGCCGCGAGCACGCTCAACGCAAAATCCCTCGCGCTCGGAATCGGCAAATCCGTCGTCGTCGATCTTCCGCGTGACGTAAAGGACGTTCTCGTCGCCGATCCCAAGATCGCCAACGCCGTGGTTCGTTCGGCGCAGCGCGCCTATATCATCGGCGCCTCGGTCGGCCAGACCAACATCGTTTTCTTCGATTCCGAAGGCCAGCAGATCGCAGCCTACGACATCGCCGTCACCCGCGACCTCAACGGCATCCGCGCGGCGATCCGCGCGACCATGCCGCAATCCGAAATTCAGATCGAAGGCCTCGGCGACGGCGTCGTGCTGTCGGGCACCGCATCGAACCAGGCCGAAGCGCAGCAGGCGGTGGAATTCGCGGCACGCCTGACCGGCGGTATCGATCATGTCGTCAACAGCATCACGGTGCGCGGGCGCGATCAGGTGATGTTGAAGGTGACGGTGGCGGAAGTTCAGCGCAGCATTATCAAGCAGCTCGGCGTCGATCTCAGCGCGAATTTGAACTACGGCACCGCGGTCGTGAACTTCAACAACGCCAACCCGTTTACCGCGCTCGGCAAAACGCTCACACCGAACTCGGCTGTCGGCTCGTTCGGAAGCACCAACGGCGTGCCTTCCGTCACGGCCACCTTGCGCGCGATGGAAAGCGCGGGCGTGATCCGCACCCTCGCCGAGCCGAATTTGACCGCCATTTCCGGCGAGGCAGCGACCTTTGTTTCCGGCGGCGAGTTTCCGATCCCGACCGGCGTGACCTGTCAATCCGCGGCGGGCGGCTCGACCGGGCCCTGCTCGCCTTCGATCGCCTTCAAGAAATTCGGCATCTCGCTGAACTTCACGCCGGTCGTGCTGACCGAGGGACGAATCAGCCTGCGGGTAATGACCGAAGTATCCGAAGTATCCAACGACAATTCAGTATCCATCAGCGGCCTGACCATTCCCTCGATCAGGACCCGGCGCGCCGAAACCACGCTGGAAATACCCTCGGGCGGCTCGATGGCGATGGCGGGCCTGATTCAAGAGCAGACCAAGCAGGCGATCAACGGTTTGCCGGGTCTCTCACAGGTGCCGGTGCTCGGCACGCTGTTCCGCAGCCGCGACTTCATCAACAACCAGACCGAACTGATGGTGCTGGTGACGCCTTACGTTGTCCGCGCGGTGGCGCAGAAGGATCTGTCCCGCCCTGACGACGGCTTCGCCGACGCATCCGATCCGCAAGCCGTCCTGCTCGGCAGCCTCACCCGTCTTTACGGCGTGCCGAAGCGCGGCAACACGGATCAGACCTATCGCGGCAAATACGGCTTCATCACGGATTGAGATCGGACAGGACCAGATATCAATGACCAGACCCTTCTCAAATCTCATAAGCCGGTTGCGTGCCGCCGCGCTGCTTGCCGGCGTCTGCGCCACGCTGGGCGCCTGCACCCATCCAAGCCAGGAAGCGGAAATTGTAACCGGCAGCCTTCCAGCCGACTACCGGCTGCGTCATCCGATCGTGATTCAGGAAGCCAGCAAGACCACGGAAATCTTTGTCGGCCGCCAGCGCGGCGGACTGACATCTCCCCAGCGCGCCGACATTATCGGCCTGTCGCAGCAATGGCTGCGCGAGGGTACCGGCGCGATCATCATCGAAACGCCGGTCAACACCCCGAATGCGCGCATGGCGAGCGACTCGGCACGGGAAATCCAGGCCGTGCTCACGAGTGCGGGCATTCCGCCGCGCGGTGTCATTGTGCGTGGCTATCGGCCGGCCGATCCGCGCCAGTTCGCAACCGTTCGCGTCAGCTATCCGCGCATCATGGCCGACGCCGGACCGTGCGGCCTGTGGCCGAACGATCTTGGTCCTTCGATCAAGAACAAGGGCTATCTGGAAAACCAGGAATACCACAATTTCGGCTGCGCCAATCAGCGCAACCTCGCCGCCATGGTCGATAACCCCGCCGATCTCGTTCAGCCCCGCGCGGAAACGCCTTCGAACTCCACACGCCGCACCGAGGCGTTCGAGAAGTATCGCAAGGGAAACTCGACCGCGACGACGTATGATGATTCGGACAAGGCCAAACTGAGCGATACAGGCAAATGATCAGCTACGCGCAGCAGAACACGGAAGACGATTCGAACGTGGTGGCCGACGACCACATCGCGCCGGCGCCGCGCGTCTCCGTGCAGGCGTTTTGCGAGACCGTGGAAACCGCCGCCGCCGTGCAGGCGGCCGGCGAAGACCGCCGCCTCGCCAAGGCGCACCTCAAGATTCAGATGGGCGGCGTAACCGCCGCCATCGAAGCCTATCGCACGGCGCCGACTCCCAATGTCATTGTTCTGGAAACCGAAGGCCGCAGCGACATCCTTGGCGGCCTCGACCAGCTCGCCGCCGTGTGCGACGCTGGCACGCGGGTCATCGTAATCGGCCGCGTCAACGACGTCACGCTGTACCGCGAACTGGTGCGCCGGGGCGTCAGCGATTACGCGATCGCGCCGGTGGCGCCGATCGACATGGTGCGCTCGATTTGCGGGTTGTTCTCGACACCGGAGGCCAAAGCCGTTGGCCGGATCATCGCCATCGTCGGCGCCAAGGGCGGCGTCGGCGCTTCCACCATCGCGCACAATGTCGCCTGGGCGATTGCCCGCGACCTCGCGCTCGATTCGGTGGTGGCCGACCTCGATCTCGCCTTCGGCACAGCCGGACTCGATTACAATCAGGATCCGCCGCAAGGCATCGCGGATGCGGTGTTCTCCCCCGACCGCGTCGACACGGCGTTTCTCGACCGCCTGCTGTCGAAATGCACCGATCATCTCAATCTTCTGGCCGCGCCGGCGACGCTCGACCGCGTCTATGATTTCGGCACCGAGGCATTCGATTCGATCTTCGACACCTTGCGTACAACCATGCCCTGCATCGTGCTCGACGTGCCGCATCAATGGTCCGGCTGGACGCGGCGCGCTTTGATCGGCGCCGACGACATCCTGATCGTCGCCTCGCCCGATCTGGCCAATTTGCGCAACGCCAAGAACATGTACGACATGCTCAAGGCATCGCGCCCCAATGACCGGCCGCCGCTGTATTGCCTGAACCAGGTCGGCGTTCCCAAACGTCCCGAGATCAGCACCAGCGAGTTCGCCAAGGCCATCGAGAGCCAGCCGATCGTCTCGATACCCTTCGAGCCGCAGATTTTCGGCGCCGCCGCCAACAATGGCCAGATGATCGCGGAAGTCGCCGCCAATCATCGCACCACTGAGATGTTCCTGCAGATCGCGCAGCGCCTCACCGGGCGCGGCGAAGCAAAAAAGACGCGTAGTTCATTCCTGTCGCCGCTGCTCGGAAAACTCCGGGCAAAGTGAGTATCGCGTGAGGTATTATCGTGTTTGGTAAGCGCAGCGGAGCGGACGCAGACATCCGGACAGCGCACCCGGTCAGCAGCCCCGTGGCTGCGCCGGCTGCAACTCCGCGCGCGCCAACAAACGACACGCCGGCGGTTAGTTCTCCACCGATCGCGCCCTCGCGTGCACCGCAGCCACCGGCTGCCACGGAAGCGCGCCGTTCGGATAATTATTATCAGGTCAAGGCGACAATATTCGGCGCGCTGATCGAAGCCATCGATCTGGCGCAGCTCGCCAAACTCGACGTCGAGTCCGCGCGCGAGGAAATCCGCGATATCGTCAACGAAATCATCGCGATCAAGAACATCGTGATGTCGATTGCCGAGCAGGAAGAACTGCTCGACGACATCTGCAACGACGTTCTTGGCTACGGCCCGCTTGAGCCGCTGCTTGCACGCGACGACATCGCCGACATCATGGTCAACGGCGCCGGCACGGTGTTCATCGAAGTCGCCGGCAAGATTCAAAAGACCGGCATCCGCTTTCGCGACAACCAGCAGCTTCTCAACATCTGCCAGCGCATCGTCAGCCAGGTCGGCCGCCGCGTCGACGAATCGTCTCCGATCTGCGACGCGCGTCTTGCCGACGGCTCGCGCGTCAACGCCATCGTGCCGCCGCTGGCGATCGACGGACCCGCGCTCACCATCCGAAAATTCAAGAAGGACAAGCTGACGCTCGATCAGCTGGTCAAGTTCGGCGCGATTTCGCCTGAGGGCGCGCAGATCCTTCAGATCATCGGACGCGTGCGCTGTAACGTGCTCATCTCCGGCGGTACGGGCTCCGGCAAAACCACACTGCTGAATTGCATGACGAACTATATCGACCTCGACGAGCGCGTCATCACCTGCGAGGACGCCGCCGAGCTTCAACTGCAACAGCCGCACGTGGTGCGCCTCGAAACCCGCCCGCCCAACATCGAGGGCGAGGGTCAGGTGACGATGCGCGATCTCGTCCGCAACTGCCTGCGTATGCGGCCCGAACGCATCATCGTCGGCGAAGTCCGCGGACCGGAGGCGTTCGACCTCTTGCAGGCCATGAACACGGGCCATGACGGCTCGATGGGCACGCTGCACGCGAACAATCCGCGAGAGGCGCTGTCCCGCTGCGAATCGATGATTACGATGGGCGGCTATTCGCTGCCCTCGCGCACAATCCGCGAGATGATCTGCGCCTCGATCGACGTCGTCATTCAGGCCGCGCGCCTGCGCGACGGCTCGCGCCGGATCACGCACATCACCGAGATCATGGGGATGGAAGGCGACACCATCATCACGCAGGACCTGTTCGTCTACGACCTGATGGGCGAGGACATCAACGGCAACGTTCTCGGCAAGCACCGTTCGACCGGCATCGGCCGCCCGCGTTTCTGGGACCGGGCGCGCTATTACGGCGAGGAAAAGCGGCTCGCGGCGGCGCTCGACGCCGCCGAAGCTCCCGAACCCAATTAGGACGCGCCATGCCGATGCAAACTCTCGCCATCGCCTTCATGTCCGCCGTCACCATCGGCGGCCTCGCCTGGGTGTTCCTCTATCCTCTGCTGTCGGGAGAGAAGAAAGCGGAGAAGCGCCGCGAATCTTTCGCGCGGCCGGAGCCGACGCGCCGCATCGACCGTTCCCAGCAACGCTCGCGCCGCGAACAGGTCGAGGAGACGCTGAAGGAAGTCGAGCAGCGCCATAAGAAAGCAAAAAATGTCCAGATCGGCACCCGCATCTCGCAAGCCGGACTGAGCTGGACCAACCAGCAGTTCTATATCGGCTCGGCCGTTCTTGGCATCTTCTGTTTCGCCATGCCCTATCTGTTCGGGGTCATGCTGTTGCCAGCGCTCGCATTCGGGCTGGCGGCCGGTCTCGGCCTGCCGCGCTGGGTGCTTGGCTTTCTGAAAAAACGCCGGGAAAAAAAATTCATCAACGCGCTGCCGGACGCCGTCGACATTATCGTGCGCGGCATCAAGGCCGGCCTGCCGCTGTTCGATTCGATCAAGGTGGTCACCGCCGATGCGCCCGAACCGCTAAGCTCCGAATTCCGCGCCATCGTCGAAACCCAAAGCATCGGCATGCCACTCGGCGAAGCCTGCCAGAAACTTTACGAGCGCATGCCGCTGCCTGAGGCCAACTTCTTCGGCATCGTCATCGCGATCCAGACCAAATCCGGCGGCAATCTTTCCGAGGCGCTCGGCAACCTGTCGAAGGTGCTGCGCGAGCGCAAGAAGATGAAGGCGAAAATCCAGGCGATGTCGATGGAGGCCAAGGCGTCCGCCGCCATCATCGGCTCGCTGCCGCCCCTCGTCATGATCATGGTTTACGTCATGTCGCCCGACTACATTTCGCTGCTCTGGACCCATCCGACCGGACGTCTGATGCTGGCGGGCTCGGCGATCTGGATGTCGACCGGCATCTTCGTGATGAAGAAGATGATCAACTTCGATTTCTGACTTCGATTTCTGACGGGGCACCATGCTGGACCTTCTGATCGAGAAATTTCACGACGCCCGCTTCATGACGATGCTGCTCGCGGCCGTCGCTGCGGTCGCGACCGTCTATGCATTCGTTGCTCCTATGCTGGCGGACAACGGTCTGTCCAAGCGCATGAAGTCGGTCGCCAACGAACGCGAAAGGCTGCGCCAGCGTGAACGCGACCGCATGAATCGTACGGAAAAAGTGACACTGCGCCAGTCTCCCAAGCAGATCGTCGGAAGGATCGTCGAGGACTTCAACCTCGGCAAATGGGTGGCGCAGGAGGATGCGAAAGAAAAGCTGGTGATGGCAGGCTATCGCGGTCACGCGCCTTATGTGACCTTCCTTTTCTTCCGCATGGTGATGCCGATCGGCTTCCTCGCCGGTGCCTTGCTTTACATGTTCGTCATCACGCACATGGAGCAGTCAGCGACCGTGAAAATCGGTATCTGCCTCGCCGCGACATGGGCCGGCATGCAGGCGCCGATGCTGTTTCTGAAGAACGCGATCGGCAAGCGGCAATTGTCGATCAAGCGCGCCTTCCCGGACGCGCTCGATCTTCTGCTGATCTGCGTGGAATCCGGCATGTCCATCGAAGCGGCGTTTCGCAAGGTGAGCTTCGAGATCGGCTCGCAATCGGTGCCGCTGGCGGAGGAGTTCACCCTCACCACCGCCGAGCTCTCCTACTTGCAGGATCGCAAGACGGCTTACGAGAACCTGCAAAAGCGCACCGGCCTCGAAGGCGTGAAATCGGTGTGCATGGCGCTGATGCAGTCGGAGCGCTATGGCACCCCGCTCGGCCAGACCCTTCGTGTCATGGCGCAGGAAAACCGCGACATGCGCATGAACGAAGCCGAGAAAAAAGCGGCGAGCCTGCCGCCGAAATTGACGGTGCCGATGATCGTGTTCTTTCTGCCGGTCCTGTTCATTGTCATTCTCGGACCAACCGGGATCAAGATCTCGGCCTATATGAACTAAACCTCATTGCCGGGCCCAACCCGTCGAAGGCGGGCGTAAGACCCGGCGATCCATCATTTTCAAAAAGATGGATGCCCGGATCAAATCCGGGCATGACAACGCGGAATTTCGTTACGAGCGCGACGGCATGTCCACGGCGCTTGTGCGCGGTCCGCTGCGGCGATTGTCGCCGCCGGCGAGCATCTCTTTGAGATAAGCGACATTCGCCGCCGCCTGATCCGGCGGCAGATCGGCGCGCACGATCGCCTCGGCTTCATCGAAACGGCCCTGAAGGCCGATAGCGAGGCCCAGATTTTGGCGTACCCGCGCATCGTTGCCGTTGCGCTCATAGGCGCGGCGCAGCGTGGTTTCAGCCTTGGGCAGATCCTTGGTCAGCACATAGGACAGGCCGAGATTAGAGAGCACCGAGGGTTCGTCGGGCACGATCTTCAACGCGCTGGCGTAATAGCGCCGCGCCTCTTCATGATTGCCAAGCTGATCGAGCGCCGCCCCCTGGATCGACAGAATGCGCCAGTCCGGGTTGGATGGCGAATGCGCCTTGCTCAGCGTATCGAAGCCCTGCTGATAATTTCCGTTGTCGACAAGTGCGCGGCCATAGGCGCCGAGCACGGTTTTGTTTCCAGGATTGGCGAGCACCACCTGCTCCAATACGGCGGCCGCCTGCTGGCGCTGCCCGTTGAGGCGCAGCGCATTGCCGTAGCGTACACCGGCGTCCGCGTCGCGCGGATTGGCGCGGTAGCGGTCGCCCAGGGCATCGAGTGACCGGTGCGATTCCGCCTCCGGCGGAGCCTCTGCCTTGGAGGTGAGCGCGCCGGTAATCTCAGGGGAATTCAGGGTCTGACAGCCGCCAAGGCTTGCCGCCAAAAGTGCGACAACGGCCGCGGACCCGAGAAAACGGGCAACGCCGAAAGCATGGCAAGGCGAGTGGAAAGCCGAATGACGCATGGCACGCTCGTGAATGCCGGCGAAAGAGCCGATCCCAAGCCCCATCAGTAAAGTGTTAACCCTAATGATCGGTTAATTCCTCGCTACTCCGGCGCGAACCGGCACTGCTATAATGAGCTTCACATCGCCAAGATCGAGACCATCATGACCGCCGTTTTCGAATCATCGCCTTCCGCTGCCGCAATTCCCATCAGCTTTGTCACCAAATCGACTCTGGAGACCGTGCGGGCCACCCTGCCCGGGCCGGCGGAACAATTCGCCAAAGCAACCGGCTTTGCCGCCAAGCCCGGACAATGCCTGGTATCGCCGGACAACAACGGGCAGGTCGCGCATGTGCTGTTCGGTCTCGAAGACACATCCGGCGATAGGCAGCCTTTTTGGCATGACCGGTTTCGCCCCGGACAATTGCCGCATCTTTTGCCCAAGGGGATCTATCGCTTCGCCAACGCGCCGCACGACACGCGCCTCGCGGCGCTGGCCTTCGCCCTCGGCAGCTATCGTTTCGACCGCTATCGCAAGGCGGATGCGTATGACGTCCGGCTTGTTCCGCCGGACGGCGTTGACATAACCGACATCGCGCGCATGGCGAAAGCCGCCGCGCTGGCGCGCGATCTCATCAACACGCCATCAAACGACATGGGACCGGATGAACTGGCGCAGGCGGCGGAGAATCTCGCGATAGAGTTCGGCGCGGCCTATCGCTGCATTGTCGGCGCCGATCTTTTGAAAGAGAATTTTCCGCTGATCCATACCGTCGGCATGGCTTCGCCCCGCGCACCGCGCCTGATCGATTTTTCATGGGGCGATGAGACACATCCGAAAGTGACGCTAGTCGGCAAAGGCGTGTGCTTCGATACCGGCGGTTTAGATCTGAAGCCATCAAGCGGCATGCTGATCATGAAAAAGGACATGGGCGGCGCGGCCAACGTGCTGGCGCTTGCTCAGATGATCATGAGTGCGAAACTGAAAGTGCGGCTGCGCGTGCTGATCCCGGCGGTGGAAAATGCGGTTGCCGGAAACGCATTTCGCCCGCTCGATATTTTCAAATCGCGCAAGGGATTGAGCGTCGAGATTGGCAACACCGACGCCGAGGGCCGCCTTGTGCTTGCCGACGCGCTGGCGCTCGCCGACGAGGAGAAGCCGGACCTGCTGATCGATCTCGGCACGCTCACCGGCGCGGCGCGTGTCGCGCTCGGCCCGGACCTGCCTCCGTTTTATACCAATGACGAAAAGCTCGCCGCCGATGTCGCGCGCCATGCTACGGACGAGAACGATCCGCTGTGGCGATTGCCACTGTGGCCGCCATACGATTCATGGCTCGATTCGAAAGTCGCCAACATCAACAATGCGCCATCCGGCGGCTTTGCCGGTTCGATCACCTGCGCGTTGTTCCTACAACGCTTCGTGGAGCAAGCCAAAAGTTGGCTCCATGTCGATATCTATGGTTGGACGCCGTCGGCCAAACCGGCACGGCCCGAAGGTGGCGAATGCCAGGCCGCGCGCGCGATCTACAAACTGTTGAGCGCGCGCTATGGCTGATCCAAAGCTTGATCCAAGGATCACACCCGTGCGCGGCGACATTGCCGCGAAGCATCTTCAAGGAAAGGTGCAGGCAGCACGTTTTGTCGAAGGCGAGGAGTACGAAATCATCGATCCGATCGCGCCGATGCGGCGCGAGCCGTCGCACGACGCAGCGCTCGAAACCGAAGCGCTGAAGGGCGAACGAGTCACGGTCTATGACCGCAACGGCGAAGGCTGGGCGTGGGGACAGCTTCATGCCGACCAATATGTCGGCTGGTTGCCGGAATTCTCGCTGGTCGCGCCGCGCAGCAAACCGGCGCACAAGATCACAGCGTTGCGAAGTTTTGCGTTTCCCGGCCCTTCGATCAAGCTGCCGCCGGTAGAAGCCTTGCCGCTCGGCGCGCTGATCGAGATCGCCAAGCATGAGAACGGCTTTGCGATTACCAATCAGCGGCATTATTTGCCGGTGCAACATATTGCACCGCTCGATGCGCACGAGGCCGATTTCGTCGCAATGGCCGAACGATTCGTCGGCACGCCATATCTGTGGGGCGGCAAGACCTCGCTCGGCATCGATTGCTCGGGTCTGGTGCAAGTATCGCTGGGCGCGGCCGGCATCCATGCACCTCGCGACAGCGACATGCAGGAGACTTCGCTCGGCGTC
>DASWQB010000428.1:0-2984 GCA_036398335.1 Afipia sp.
TCGTTCCTCCACATCGGCGATCATGCCGGAGATCGTAAATTCTTCCGACGATTGAGCAAAAAGCTTAATAATCGTTAACAGCCGAATGGCACAGATTCCTTTCCATTCCCAGAAACCGTCATGTATTATCCGAACTAGCCTAAATGCAACATCGGTGACTGCGAGCGGCCATTCACCGCGGCTTGGTTGAACCTAAACACAAAAAGGAAATCGCAATGTCTTCATACAAGGAACTGCTCGCGCAACGCGAGAAGCTGGAAAAGCAGATCGAAGAAGCCAAGGAACGCGAGTTCACGGCCGTGGTCGACGACATCAAGCAGAAAATGGCGGATTACGGCGTCACACTTGCCGATCTCGGCATTGCATCGGGCCGCGGCAAGTTTGGCAAGGTGCGTGCACGCGCGGGCGTCGCGCCGAAATACCGCGATCCGAACAGCGGCAGTACCTGGTCGGGCCGTGGCAAGCCGCCGAAGTGGATCGCCGGCCAGAACCGCGACCAGTTCCTGATTCAAAAGTAAGCGTCGATTCGGAAAAGTCTGGCGCTGGTTATTTAGACCGATCGGTCAAGTTCAATTGATCGGTCTGAAGAAGGGTTTTTGCACGCCTTCGGTGGCAGTGTTCTCCACTCCATGCGCCATACGTGAAACGCCGCCCTCGCGCTCAATGCGATCCGGGCGGCGTTTTTCGTAAACGATATCGGCATGGCGTATCTTGAGCACAGAGAATCAGTCAATTCCTACTTTGCATCAGATTTAGTCTGATGAATTATCGTAATAACTCACGATCCGGCTAAGTCTTCCGTCTTCTTCGCCAAGTTGTCTTACAGGTAACCGAAACGAAAGTAATGTACCTGTTTGGTGTTTGCCGATCCCGGAGTCCGGGGTTGAAAAACAGCCTCGGTGGATTTGGCTGGAACACCCTCGTCAGCGCACGAAAATCTTCACGCACGGTGGTGCCGCATCGATCCGGTTTACGATGATTATTCCGATCGAAAATTGGGATTCGTCGGCCATGCCGCCAATCGCGGCAGGCTGTCTTGGCCCAATATATCGTTCAGATAGTGTCTAAACACCCATCAGAGTGGCAACTGCGTATCGAACTTGATCTCACGCAACACGACGCTTGTCCTGACCTGGGCAACGGCAGGAATCTTGAAAATGCGTTCGTGCAGAAAGGTATCGTATGCCTTGATGTCGGTCGCGACGATCTTGAGAATATAGTCGGCTTCGCCGGTCGTGCTGTAGCACTCGGTCACTTCGGGATAGGCGGAAATCTCGCGTTCAAATGCCTCGGCGCCCCCCTCAGTGTGGCGGATCAGGTGGATATGCGCGAGCGCGCAGATATGCAGGCCGAGTTTTTCACGATCGAGCAGCGCGGTATAGCGCTGAATGACCCCCGACTGTTCCATGTCTTTGATGCGACGCCAGCACGGCGTGCTCGACAGACCGACCTGATCCGAGATTTCCTGCACGGAACGGCGAGCGTCAAGTTGCAACAGCCGCAAGATTCGTTGCGAAAAGGCGTCAAGTGCCAAGATGCCTCCAGGTAGGCGGTTTTTCTCAAAATACTAGGTCGCCACCAAATGCAAAGCAACGCGAAAGGCCCGGGTGAGCACACCCGTTTCAATTCGCGCGCTCCGGTCTGCTTGCTCGTTTCCGGCAAGCGGCAGCTTACAACATTCCCATACTGCTCGGCGCACGCCGCAAGACACGGCTGCCACGCGCCGGCACCGCCGCATCGACGCCGACCGGCGCACGCCAGCTCATGCCGATATGGGGGATGCCGTGATCGAGATAGGGACCATCGACCTTCTTGAAACGGAACTGTTCGTAAAACGCTTTCAGAAAGGTCGGCGCGCTGAGTCGGACCCGATGCTCGGGCCAGCGCCGCGCGACTTCATGCTGCAAATGATCGAGCAGTGTCTCGGCCGTGCCGTCTCCGCGCCGCTGCGCATTCGTGAAGAGGCGGTCGACCCAGACTTCGGGTTCGTCGTCCTCGTCGACACTCAGCCGCGCATAGGCGGCGATCGGCATCGGGCCGTCCTCCTGCGCGAACAGGTGCACGGCGCGTTCGTCCTTGCCGTCGATATCGAGCCGCACGCACGATTGCTCGACCACGAACACCGCGCTGCGTGCGCGCAGGATCTGATAGAGCTCGATCGAGGACAACTCGTTGAATGTCTTGCACGTCCAGTTCATAGCGGCCTAACCCCTCGTGGCGTCCTTCCTGCATGTTGGTCGACGCCTCTACCACGCGGCTGCCGCTGCAAGCCTGCCCAGCGGCGATGTTGTTCTTAGTTGCTTGGCATGAGCATAGGGAAGGCCGCGCGTGGCGTATGTACGCGTGCGCACGCTAACGGGCCCGCCTGCCAGGCATCAGGGACTTCCCGCACGAGCGGGCTTGCGAGGGGTGCCCCCGATGCGCGAAGCGCTTGCAACGGCGCACCTTCGCGCGCATCCATATCGCTTTCGATATGGATGCGCGGGTAAATGAGATTTGACGCTGGCCTGATGCCGGCGCTACGCTCGATTGGTGCCGGATACACCGGTATCCGGCCGTCACGAAAAAAACGAATCAGGAGACAGACATGGCTGATGTCAAGCGAAGCGGCCTGCGCGCCCTCGTAGCTGCTGCATTGATGGTCTCGGCAAGTTTCGGCGCCCACGCCGCCGACAAGCAGATCACCCTCGGTTTCTCGCAGGTCGGCGCGGAAAGCGCATGGCGCACGGCCAACACAGAATCGGTCAAGAGCGCCGCCGGACCCGCCGGCGTCAATCTCAAGTTCGCCGATGCACAGCAAAAGCAGGAAAACCAGATCAAGGCGATCCGCTCGTATATCGCGCAAAAGGTTGACGTGATTGCCTTTTCGCCGGTCGTCGAATCGGGCTGGGAGCCGATCCTCCAGGAAGCCAAGGCCGCGAAGATCCCCGTGATCCTCACGGACCGCAACATCGACGTCAAGGACACGTCGCTCTACGTGACGA